>NZ_JBQHUL010000031.1:0-47369 GCF_052065235.1 Blautia sp. HCP28S3_G10
AGTGAAAAACTCCAATCTATCAAAAATCGCATGTGAATTATAGTGAATTACTCCAACTCGCAAAGGGCTGGGGTAATTTTATATCTGACCGCATCATTATTTGGCGGTTACGTTATTTGAAAGCTATATAAACTCTAATACATACTGGGTAATTGAGAGAAAACCAAATACATATATCGGCTCTGTAACTATTGATAGGGATGAAAAATATGAGGCATTTTTATATATTCAAGTCCTTGATGATGCAAATATTGATGGTTTTGGAAAAGAATTATTCGATGATGTTATTGATAATATAGCGCATGATTTCTTAATTACTACTTTTTACGTTGATTTGTGGAATGAGGCTGATAGGTCGAAGCAAATTTATCAAGAAGCAGGATATAAAATGAAGAATGGGCATTTAGAAATTGATATGTAAAACAAAACAATAGAAATGAGGCGTGTGGATATGAGTAAAAAAGGATATAGCAGACCAGGTTTGTTCGGAACAGTAAATCACTATGATGTGAACGGAAAGAAAATAGGAGAAAGCCGTCCTGGATTTTTTGGAGGTATGAATAATTATGACAGCAATGGGAAAAAAGTCGGGCATAGTGATCCAGCACTGTTCGGAGGCATGAATCATTATGATAGTCATGGACATAAAGTAGGAAGTAGCAGACCTGGCTTTTTGGGTGGTGTAAACCATTATGATAAAACAGGTCACAAAAAAGGACATAGCAATCCGGGGATTTTCGGAGGAATGAGCCATTATGATGAATGAAAATAGCTGTCAAAATATTCGATATGGTTTATAATAAAAGCAGGAAATATAAAGGCAGGTATCACTCACATGGCAAGTAAAGAATTAATTGAAGAAGTTGGAAAGTACATAGATAAATATTATGAACCGGGAACAGATGATATCAAAATGGATGATGAAATGAAATCTATTTTTGATAAGATAACAAGTTTCCGAAAAAAGAGACAAAAGCAACAGGAAGCTCTGGTAGAACAGGAGGCGGTAAGTTGTGCTCCGACAGAATTTGATGTTGGCAGCATGAAGAAAACAAAGATCACCAAAGAAATGTCACAGACTATGGCGACAAATCGAAATATTGATGATCTGATGAGCCAGATGGAAGAAACTTTTTCCGAGCGCCTTCTCCGCATGATTGATGAGAGGGGATTGACAGATTCCCAAGTATATACAAAAGCCAATGTAGATCGCAGACATTTTTCCAAAATAAGGAAGGACGTCAATTATGCGCCGAACAAAAAGACAGTGTTAGCCTTTACAATCGCATTAGAACTGTCTTTGGATGAAGCAAAAGATTTACTTCGGAGTGCTGGATTTGCCTTGTCAAGAAGCTCTAAAACGGACATTATTGTGGCATATTTTTTACAGAATAAGATTTATGATATGTTTGAGATCAATGATGTATTATATGCTTATGGACAGCCGGTATTTGGTTAATTGAAAAAGGGAAGGATAATAGTTTATTATGAATCAAGTGGTAGATAAAGAAATTAGGAAGCATATTTGTGCACTTCATAAGGATATGGATATGGTTTTGAAATTATTAGATTGCGACATGCCGGAGGATATAATCAAGCTACATTTTGAAGGCATCAGAATTTTAGTGGATTATTGTGAAAAACTGGCACTTGAAGGAGAGACAGCAATAGAAACCTTAGATTAATTCATAAAATTGTCAATAGAAAATAGGCGATCATAATTGTCGCCTGGTATGCGACCAACTTGGTTGGTCCTGTATGTAAAATGTGATTATAACGATTGAGAATGGTAATCCCGAAACGGGATGCCAGGATGACCGGAGAAAAGGTCAGGAAAGGAGTAATCACATGAATACAGGATTAACTGAGTTGGTTTTTATTTTGGACAGAAGTGGTTCTATGGGAGGTCTGGAGAGCGACACGATTGGTGGATTTAATGGGATGATAGCTAGACAAAAGGCAGAAGGAAAACAGGTAAATGTAACAACGGTATTGTTTGATGATGAAGTAGAGATTATCCATGATAGATTTCCAATTGAGATTATTGAGCCTTTAACAGAAAAGGAATATTTTGTACGAGGCTGTACAGCCTTATTGGATGCTGTGGGAGAGGCGATTGTGAAAATTGATAATGTTCAGAAGCATCTTCCGGAGACTCATAAAGCAGGAAAAGTGATTTTTGTCATTACAACGGATGGATTGGAAAACTCCAGTGAAAAATACACCTATGAGCAGATCCGGAGAATGATCAGTGCAAAAAAGGAATGTGGATGGGAATTCCTGTTTCTTGGTGCGAATATTGATGCTGGAAAAGAAGCAGAGAAGATAGGGATTGCCCGTAACCGTTCTGTGACTTATGAAAATGATTCCGAAGGTGTTGCAATCAATTTTAGGGCTGTTGGAAAGGCTGTATCAGAAGCTATTGATGCAAAATGCATGGAAGTAGTGTTTGATGACAACTGGTCAGAAGAAATTGAAGAATACAAGAAAAGCAGTCAGATGAGAAAGAGGAGGTAATTTATGTATTTCCTTGTGGATTTTGAAAATGTCAGAAGCGGTGGATTGCGTGGGGTGGATTATCTTGACAATAGTGATTATCTCACAATCTTTTTCAGCAATGCAGCTCATAGCTGTGAGAACAGATATCTGGAAGATATCGAAAGATCCGGGTGCCATTTTGACACCTGTAAGCTGAAAAATACCGGAAAAAATGGACTGGATTTTTACATTGCAACCAGAGTGGGAGAGTTTTATGGAACTGGCCATAAAGATCGTGTTGCAATTATCAGTAAAGACCAGGGGTATAAAGCAGTAAGAGATTATTGGGATGTCAGGTTGCCGGCAAATAATAAGATCATCATATCCCCGTCAGTGGAAAGAAGCCTGATTGCCAGTAATGACAATAGTGACAGGGTGAAACGTTTGAAGAACCAATTATCCGGGGTGGATATTGATGTGTTTCAGGCAAGATACGAAGAGCGCATGAAATTGCAGGAGCTATTGAAACAGATTTTCGGGGATACGGATTATGCCAGTAAAATGCCGGAAATACAGGATATGGTGGAAGAAGGAAAGACACCAAAGGTGATTTATCTGAATTCCCTGCATCGTTTCGGAAAGAAACAGGGGCTTGAAATTTATAATCGCATAAAGCCAATGCTGTATCTGAAAGCTGCACAGGCTTAGAGATAAAAAAGAAGTACAAACAGGAGGAAAGAGAAGTATGGCAATGATGGAATGTCCAAATTGCGGAGAACAGGTATCAGACAAAGCAAAAAAATGTGTGCATTGTGGAACGGTTCTGATTCCAGAAGAAAAAAGATACTGTAAGGAATGTGGAACAGAACTGGAAGAGGGAGTAACAGAATGCCCGAAATGTGGCTGCCCTGTTGATAGTGGTGAAAAAGAGGAAGTGGCACCGCAGCAGGTAGAAGTGACCGGAGTAAAGATAGCAAAAAAATCAAAGAAGATCATTGCGATTGCAGCAGTAGTGGTATTGATAGTTGCTTTGATTGCAGTTGCTGTAGTACAGGGACAAAAGAAAAAAGCTGCAGAAGAAGCGGCAAAGAGAATGGAAGAATATTCTGCAAATTTGGAACTTGTTACATATTCGATGCTCTCTGGAGCTGGCGATGCGGAAACCTGTGGAAATCTGGTGAAGAAAGTCTGGTATAACGCAATTTATGAAGAGCGGGATGATGATACCGATAAATATACCAGACCAAAAGGGTATTTTGTATCTGATTTTAATGATGCATTGCAGAATTTATATTCAGATTCTTCTTTCAGTCTGAAGGTGAGCGGTATCGAGGATAATCAGGATACAGTAAATTCATTGATGAAGAAGTTGAAAAATCCACCGGATGAATATGCGGATGCGTATGAAGCGGTTACGGAGTTGTACGATGCGTACCTCACGTTGACAAATCTGGCGACAGATCCATCTGGCAGCCTCCAGACATTTTCATCCAATTTTAATGATGCAGATTCCGAAGCATTAAAGTGTTTTAATGCAGTGCAAATGTATCTGGAAGAATAGGATGACCAGGGAAAATAGGAATATATTAGTTTCAGAATTATTATGAGTGGTAAGAAAAGAAGGTAAGCATCCATATCATATAAAAAATTGCAATCTGTTGCAATTAATTCACACAAATTGCGTCCTCAGTGGTATAATCTTATCATAGGGCGCTTTTTGTCGTTTTAGATTTTTCTATCACTATTATTCGTTTTAGTAAACGGCAAATATCCCATAAATATGAACACTATTTAGCAGGTTTTTTACGGATTTGGGAGGAACTATAATGGCTGTTTCCTATAAGAAATTATTTAAAATGCTGATTGACCGAGATATGAAGAAGAAGACCTTATGCGAAAAAGCAAAAGTAAGTCAGGGAACGATTAGTCGTATGGCAAAAGATGAGCCTGTTTCGATGGAGATCGTTGCGAAGATTTGTCTGGCTTTGGATTGTACGCTGGATGATATTGTAGAGATCATTCCAGATGAGGAGGATTAGCATGAAAAGAAAAGCATATAGCGCAGGGGCTGTGAAGTTTTCCTTCTGGTTCATGGAATTTAGAAAGGTAGTACAGCTTTTAGCTGCCGAGAACGATTATAAAGAAATCAAAAGATTAAGTGAGGAAGAGAATATTTTTGGAGCATCCACACCAGCGAGGGCTGCCATGATCTGTTCCACAACAACTGCAAGGGCAAAAGCCCTGGATCCAAGTTTTATTCCATTATTCATGGATAGTGATGTGGGAACGCAGAAGCTGTTTGCACTTGCCGCAGTATTGGCACATGACACTTTATTCTTTGATTTTGTGTATGAGGTTATACGAGAAAAGCTGATCATTGGAAGTAATGAATTGGCGGATAGTGATATTAGAATCTTCTTTAAACATAAGCAGGAACAGGACGAGAAAGTAGCAAAATGGAAGGATTATACATTGCACCGGTTAGGTTCCTGTTATAAAACCCAGTTATATGAAGCTGGATTGTTGGATGATAATAAATTTTCTAATACCCGTAAGATTTTGAAACCGATATTAGATCCGGAATTGAAACACTGGCTGGAAGATAATGGACTAAATTCGCTGGCTAAGGCATTTGAGGGGGTTCGATAATGGCAGATTTGAATAAACGTTTGGATGAGATGGAGGCTGCGATTAAAAAGCCATCCTTTAGAGCAAGCAGCGGAAAAGCCAATGAGGTAAATTACTGGATCTTTGATTATCCACCGGAAAGAGAATTGGAAGTTCGTGAACGTATTGAATACATGAAAAATAAGAATTCCAAGGGAACCGATGATTTTGAATTGGTGGTATTTGACCTTTACGATATCATCATAGATTATCTGGAAGAAAAAAACTTTATGGATAAATGCTTCCAGTTTGAACAGAAAAAAGGACTGGACCGTATTACGAAGGCGGTAAACAATTCCATGAAGATCAATGATGATGACAGCTTTATCGTTCAGTATATCAAAGATCATACACCAGAAAATGCAGTTGTGTTTTTAACTGGTGTGGGAAAATGTTATCCGATCTTACGGTCACATAAAGTTTTGAATAATTTACACCAGGCATTTGTAAGAGTTCCGGTTGTGATGTTCTTTCCGGGAACGTATAACGAGCAGGAATTGATCCTGTTTAATGAGATTAAAGATGACAACTATTACAGAGCATTTAAATTAGTGAAATAGAGGGAGCGTACACTATGCAGATTAAAGAAATGTTTGCCAAGAAGATTGACCGTGAAATTCAGGGCGTTATTATTGTTGGACAGGGCGAAGAGACAAATATTGCACAGGAATTGGAAGAATATGTGGTAACAAAGGAGTTGCATAAACACTTTGCGGATTTCTTTGCAGCATATAAAAAAGGAATTGTCGGAAACACACCGAAGATGGGTGTATGGATTTCTGGTTTCTTTGGAAGTGGTAAATCTCACTTCTTAAAAATCCTGTCTTACCTGCTTGCCAATAAAGAAGTTGGGGGAAAGAGAGCACTGGATTACTTTATTGATGACAAGAAAATCATAGACCCTATGGTTATGGCAGACATGAAGCTTGCTGCCAATACATCGACGGATGTGGTGCTTTTTAACATCGATTCCAAGAGTGAATCGACGAGCAAACAGAATAAAGATGCTATCGTAAATGTATTTTTAAAAGTATTTAATGAGATGCAGGGCTACTGCGGTTCCATGCCGCACCTTGCTGATCTGGAAAGACGTCTGAGTGAAGAAGGGAAGTATGAAGAGTTCAAAGAGGCGTTTGAGGAAGCATACGGTGATCCGTGGGATGAATCCCGGCAGGATTTCGACTTTATCCAGGATGATGTGGTAGAGGCATTATCAGAGATTGGTTTCATGAGCGAAGCTGCCGCACGTAACTGGTGTGAAAAAGCAGCAGAACCATACCAGATCAGTATTGAAGACTTTGCAAAACGTGTAAAGGCATATATTCAGAAGAAGGACAAGAACCATCATGTTGTGTTCCTTGTGGATGAGATTGGTCAGTATATCGGTGATGATTCCAAGCTGATGCTGAACCTCCAGACGGTAACGGAAGAATTAGGAAAAGAATGTGCCGGAAAAGCATGGGTTGTTGTTACCTCCCAGCAGGATATTGATTCCATCACAAATGTAAAGGGAAATGATTTTTCCAAGATTCAGGGACGATTTGACACCAGATTATCGCTGTCCTCTGCCAATGTAGATGCAGTCATTAAAAAGAGAATCCTTGACAAGACTGAAACAGCAGGTCAGACCCTGCGGCTCCTCTATGAGCAGAAGGCAACGATCATCAAAAACCTGATCGTATTTAACGACGGTGTAGAGAAAAAACTGTATACCAATGCCAATGACTTTGCAGAAGTCTATCCATTTGTACCATATCAGTTCAACCTTTTGGCAAGTGTACTGACATCCATCCGTACCCACGGCGCATCCGGAAAACATTTATCCGAAGGAGAACGTTCCATGCTTGCACTCTTCAAAGAGTCTGCTGTGAAGTTGATGAATGAAGAAGCAGGAGCGATTGTGCCATTCCACAGATTTTATGATGCCCTTGAGAATTTTCTGGATCACAGCCATCGAGGTGTTATCCTCAAGGCTTATGACAATAGCTATATTAATCCGGAAAAGAAAGATTCGGATGTGTTTGCCATCAATGTATTAAAGACATTGTTTATGATCAAGTATGTTCTGGAGATTGAAGCAAACCTTGATAATATCACAAGTCTGATGATCGACAATATTGATAACGACCGTATTGTCTTGAAGAACCAGGTGGAAGAAGCCCTGAAGGTTCTCCAAAGACAGATGCTAGTACAGAAAAATGGTACATTATATGTTTTCCTGACAGATGAAGAACAGGAAATCAACCGAGAGATCGACAGCCAGACTGTAGAAATGGCAGAAGTCATCAACAAAGTATCCGAGATGATTTTTGAAGATATTTTCACGGATAAGAAATATCGTTATCCGGCATTTAATGGACGTTATGCATTTTCCTTTAACCAGTCAGTGGATGACCGTCCGTATAAATCCAACCAGAATTACGATGTAGGACTCCGTATTCTTACACCTTGGTATGATGGTGGAATGGATGATGCCACACTTCGTATGATGTCGGGACAGAGAAATGAGGTATTAGTGGTTCTTCCAAATGATTCGGCATTTCTGGATGAACTTAGAATTTATCTGAAAATAGAGAAATTCCTGAGATTAAATACATCCGCCCAGCTGACAAAATATGAAACAATCAAAGAGGCAAAGCGTGTGGAAATGCGTGAGAGAAACAGTAATGCAAAACTGTATCTCACAGAATCCTTAAAAGAAGCAACCATCTATGTAAATGGAGATGTGGCGCACGTTGCCGGAAAAGAAGTTACAAGCCGTATCAATGATGCGCTGGGACGCCTGATCCAGACCGTATATCATAAATTATCCTATATTGATGCAGCGATGAGCGAAGCAGATATCCGGAAAATGTTTAAGACTTCCAACCAGATGACCTTGAATCTGGAAGGTGGAGCGGATGCAAATGCACATGCTCTTGATGATGTACTGGCGTATATTGCAGGTAATTCCAGAATCCATATGAAAACTTCCATGAAAACCATCAAGGATCGTTTTATGAAAGCTCCTTATGGATTTGTTGAGGACGATGTACATTGGCTTGTGGCAAGACTGTTCAAGATTGGAAAAATTTCTTTTACAGTGAATGGCTCTAATGTAACGCTCCTGAATAAGAGTGAGGATGAGATTGTAAGTTACATCACGAAAAAGCAGTTTGTAGAAAAACTTCTGATGGAAGAACGTGTTGGCGTTCCTGAAAAAGATAAAAAAGCAGTCCGCAATGTATTAAAAGAACTGTTTGGTACGACTGTTGTATCTGATGATGAAGATACCCAGATGAAGAACTTCCAGAACTACAGCCGGAATATGCTTCATGATATGGAAAAGTTGGAAGGTAACTATAAATATTATGCATATCCGGGTAAGAAGGTACTGGCAGAAGGAAAACGGTTATTACAATCTGTTCTTCAGATTAATACACCGCTTGAATTCTTTGCATATATCTCAAAACAGCAGGATGATTTTCTGGATTTATCAGAGGATTATGAGCCGGTAAAAACATTTTTTGGTGGCGAGCAGCAGCAGATCTTTATGCGTACTTTAGATATGCTGGAAATCTATGAGGACAGTAAAGCATATATCACGGATAAAGAGCTGGAGTCTATCGTTTCTCAGATGCAGGCAATCATCAAAAAAGAACAGCCATATAGAGATATTCCGAAACTCCCGGAACTGCGGAACCAGTTTATGGATGCCTATGGAAAAGTATTGGATGAAGCATCCAAACCGGTTATGAATTCCATTGATCAGGCGAAAGAAAGAGTCGTGGAAGTTGTTGATACGAAAGAGTATGCGGCACAGAAACGTACCGGTTATATTCAGCTGTTTATTGAAATCGAGAATGATGCGACGAAGTGTAATAATGTATCAAGATTAAGAGCCTATGCCGATAAAGCAGATGCGTTAAAGATCCGTCTTTTAAATGAAATGGATCAGATAGATGCAGATATTGCAAGGAAGAAAGCAGAGGAAGAGCGAAAGAAAAGAGAAGAAGAACAGCGTAAAAATGGAGGCGCAGGTAATACTGTTGTGACACCAGAGCCGGAGCCGGTTGTGCATGTGAAGACAACGAAGAATGTGACCATCAAAAATGTGACAGGAACTGCGTCCTGGAGATTAGAATCTGCGGATGATGTAGACAACTATCTTGCACAGCTTAGAAAAACACTTCTTGCTGAACTTGACAAAACAGATATTGTAAATGTCGAATTTTAGCAATAGATGAGAGGGACAGATACATGAACAAGACTGCGATAAAGAATTTTGCCATATGGGCAAGAAATAAACTGATAGCTGATATTCAATATAAAGCCGGTTTAATGGGAATTACTGAGAAGGGTATTGCCAATGCCCTTCCTCAGTCCACCAGAGGTACAGAATTTTATGATATCGGAACATCTGAGCCTTATACCATCAGCGGGAAAGAAATTGAACAGAGAAGACGTTTAAAAGAAGTGATCGAGAATAAAGCGTCTGATACTGATTATTCAACAGCGTATAAGTATGTCATCGAAGAAGTAGCCTATACCTGGTTTAACCGTTTGATTGCTGTGCGTTTTATGGAGGTCAATGATTATCTTCCTGGACATATAAGAGTATTGTCTTCTGAAACGGGAAAGATGGAACCGGATTTAGTAACGACACCTTTTGACGCTGATCTTGAATTTACCAGTACCGAAGAAGAACAGATTATTCAGTTAAAGCAGGATAATAAAATAGATGAGTTATTCCGTATGCTGTTTATTAAGCAGTGTAATGCTTTGAATGAATTGCTGCCTGCGTTGTTTGAAAAAACCAATGACTACACGGAAATTCTTTTAAATCTTTCTGTTATTGATCAGGAAGGTGTGGTATATCATTTGGTTCATGATATTTCGGAAGAAGATTTTGATGTAAACCGTGGCGGTCAGGTGGAAATCATAGGATGGCTGTATCAATACTATAATACGGAACCTAAAAATGATGCATTTGCAAAGAAAGGGAAAATCACAAAAGAAGAAATTCCTGCGGTCACTCAGCTCTTTACACCAGATTGGATTGTTCGTTACATGGTTGAGAATAGTCTGGGACGTTTATGGCTGGAAGGACATCCGGATGAGGCCTTGAAAGAAAAATGGAAATATTATCTGGATGAGGCAGAACAGGAGCCGGAAGTACAGACTAAACTGGATACAATTAAAGAAGAATATAAAAAACTAAATCCAGAAGATATTAAATTGATCGATCCTTGTATGGGTTCTGGACATATTCTTGTGTATGCATTTGATGTACTGATGCAGATTTATGAAAGTGCAGGATGGTCTCAGAGGGATGCTGCTAAGAGCATTGTTGAAAATAATATTTATGGATTGGACATTGATGACCGAGCGTTTCAGATGGCATATTTTGCAGTTATGATGAAGGCACGACAATATAATCGACGTATACTGAATTCTGATATGAATTGCCATATGTATGCTATTCAAGAGAGTAATGGTATTACAACTCGGACCTTGAATAACATGGGTACGAACTTAACGGATGATGAGTATAAAAAAGCATCAAAACAGGTAAAGCAAATTATTGATTTATTTAAGAATGCAAAAGAATATGGTTCTATTATTAATGTTCCTCAAATGGATTGGGAATTAATTAGAAAGTTTGTTGTTATTAAGCAAAATGATAATGAACAAATGACATTAGACATTTATGGAGAAGGTGATGCAAGAAAAAGATTATCAGAGATAATTAATATTGCAGAAATTATGTCAAACAAGTATTTTATTGCAATTACTAATCCTCCATATATGGGTAGTGGAAGTATGCAACCGACAATGGTGAAGTATTTAAAGGAAAAATATCCGGATAGTAAAAATGATTTATTTGCTGTATTTATTGAAAGATGTACAGAATTTTTAGACAAAAATGGAATACAGGCAATGATTACTCAGCAAGCTTGGATGTTTTTATCAAGTTATGAGAATTTGAGACTTAAATTATTTGATAATATAATTGTTAATATGGCACATTTGGGGACGAGAGCATTTGAGGAAATTGCTGGTGAAGTTGTACAAACTACAAGTTTTGTGGTGCGAAAAAGTAATCTGCCAAACTATAAAGGAGTATATATTCGATTGGTAGATGGAAATTCACAGCAAGAGAAGGAACGATTATTTCTTAATCCAGATAAAAAATACATATCCCAGTCGGCAGTATTTAAAAAAGTCCCAGGTGCTTTACCAGCTTATTGGATTACTGAAAAATTTGCATCTATTTTTGACGAAAAGACTGTGGAAAGTACAGCCTTAAAAGTGTGTAAAGGTGGATTTACTGGAAATAATGATAAATATTTAAGACTATGGTTTGAAGTGGATTATAATACTATACCTCAAAAGTGGAATAAGTATTCTAAAGGCGGAAGTTTTAGACGATGGTATGGAAATTCTCAACACGTAATATATTGGGCGAATGATGGGAAAATATTAAAAAATGATCCAAAAGCTGGCATGGGTGCATCTCAATATTATGGAAAAAAACATCTTGTTTGGTCTGGAATATCAACAGGATTAGCTTCATTTAGATATGAACCGCAAGAAGTATTTTTTGATGATGTGAGTCCTGCTGTTGTTTTTAGCTCAGAGTTTAACTGGCAATTATTAGGATTGTTGAATTGTAAAGTTGCAACAGAAGTATTGAAAATTATTGCACCAACAATGCATTTCCAAGCGGGAGATATAAAAGCCATTCCTATTGTAAATGGTTATCGAAGCATTAATGAAAATGTTATTAAAGAGAATGTTAATATATGTAAGACTGAATGGGACTTGTATGAAAACTCATGGGATTATGTTAGGCATCCACTTGTAGAGAATGTTGCTGGTAAAGCGTTTGTTTCAAATAAATATGAAGAATGGGAAATGGAATGTTTAGACCGTTTCGCAAAACTCAAAGCAAATGAGGAAGAATTAAACCAAATTTTTATTGAACTATATGGACTTCAGAATGAATTGGTATCTGAGGTAGAAGAGAAAGATGTTACTGTACGAAAAGCAGATCTTCAGCGAGAAATAAAGAGTTTAATCTCATATGCTGTTGGTTGTATGTTAGGGCGTTATTCATTGGATTGTGATGGTCTGGCATATGCAGGTGGTACTTTTGATGGTAGCAAGTATGAAACTTTTATTCCTGATGTTGATGGAATTATTCCTATAACGGATGAAGAATACTTTGAAGATGATATTGTAGGATTATTCTGTGCATGGTTAAAGAAGGTTTATGGTGAGGAAACACTGGAAGAAAATCTTGACTTTATAGCAAAAGCTTTAGGAAAGAAAGGAAATTCCAGTCGGGAAATCATTCGGAATTATTTCTTAACAGACTTTTATAAAGACCATTGTAGTACATATTCCGTGACCGGATCTGGTAAGCGTCCAATCTATTGGCTATTTGACAGTGGTAAACAGAATGGCTTTAAAGCATTAATATATCTTCATAGATATACGCCGGATACCATTGGAAATCTTCGTGTGGATTATCTTCATAGGATGCAGCGTGTTTATGAAAGTGAAATGAACCGTATGCAGGATATGATTGAACACAGCACGAATAGCAGAGAAGTTGCTTCAGCTTCCAAGAGAAAGGAAAAGCTTCAGAAGCAGTTGAAAGAGTGCCGTGAGTATGACGAGAAGATTGGTCATCTGGCTTTAGATCGTATTGAATTGGATTTAGACGATGGTGTGAAATACAATTATCGTAAAATTCAAACCGGTCGTGACGGAAAGTTCTATGAAGTTCTTGCGGATAGTAAAGCCATTATGATGGATGCAAAGAAATATGCTGACTTTAAGAAATAACATAAGGAAGCATAAAAATCGGGAGGAGCCGATATGGCTGAATTAAATTTAAAACAAATTGTAGATCGTTTAAATGCAGAGTTTACCGGCGATACTCGTAAACTGGTGTTTTGGTACGATGATAAAGCAGAATTTGAAGAGGATATGGAGTCGGTAGAGCTTGAGAATGCCAAGGTTTACCGACTGCAGCCGGACAATCAGTTCCAGACCAAGTATTATTTGGAAAGAATTGATACAACAACGAATTATCTGATTTATGCACCGTTTCCCAAACCGGATGTAAAAGACAATCATTTGGAAGATACGATGTTATATTCCAAACGGTTTTATGCAGACCGGGCATCGCTTCTTTCTGTTGATCTTGGAATTGATGAAAAATATAAGCATGTTATAGAAAAACACATTAAGTTTTTTGCAAATAAAGACAGAACACAGCGGTTCTATGACCTAGAGATTGAAAATTTCAATGAGGAAAATATCCTGATTGGATTATTAAGCGCACTCTGTAAAACCAAAATCTGTTCTTTTGAAGAGGTTGTCCGCATTGTTCTTACTGAGAGCGAATTAGATGAAAATTCATACTTGGAAGAATTTGAAAAGTATGAGCTGTTATCTGCGTTCTGGAAGCTGTGTGAACAGCAATTTGGTTACAGTGATGATAAACCGACATTGGAGAAATTGGTTGTCACAATGTTTGTAACCTATACAGAGCGATACTTGCAGGGTGGTATTCCAAAGTCATGGAATTCTTTCTCTTCAACAAAACCGGGAAATATCATAGCTTTTCTGGATAATTTAATGAACAATGTCTTATATAGAGACAAGTATGATGAACTGTCAAAGCACGTTGCTTCAGGACTTAATGTTGCAACAGCATTGTCAGGATATGAAATAGCTGATTTGTTGAATTGCGATACCTTTATTCAGATTGACGAGTTCATTGAAAAATGGATCGTTGATCGTTTGGCTGCCGAGGATACGGGAGCAAAGGTAGATGAATTATCCATTCCACAGATTTGTGATATGCGATCCAAGATGCATTTCGGACCGCAACTGATGAATCAATATAATATGCTGTGCAGTGCCTACCAGATCATTTCCGAGGTAAATTATCAGCCGGTAGATGGATTTAAGGCTGTCATTAGGGAATACGTTGAAAAGGACTGGATGGTAGACCAGGAATACAGAAAATTCTATTTCTATTATGACAGAATAGAGGATACGGAACACTATGAAATGTTGAAAACATTGGTTGAAAACATTTATACCAATGTATATTTAGGAAAACAGCTTCCAAACTGGAATCAGGCAATTTTGGAAGAAGACAGCTTTTTACAGTTGCCACTGCAGAGAAGATTTTTTGAAAAATATGTGCGTTATTCCAAAGAACGTACTGTGGTAATCATTTCTGATGCAATGCGTTATGAAGTGGGAAAAGAATTATTCATACGTATGCAGGATGATCCGAAGTGTACAGCTAAAATCGAGCCGATGCTCAGTACACTGCCTTCTTATACAAAATTGGGAATGGCTGCATTATTACCAAATAGAAAACTTTCTATAACAGACAGTTACCAGGTGTTAGTGGATGGACAATCATGCGATAATTTAACCAGCAGACAAGCTATTCTGCAGGCTGCCTGCCGGGATAGTGCCTGTGTCCAGTTTGATGATATTAAGGGATTGAAGAAAACGGATCTGAGAAATATCTTCACCGGAAAACAGGTTGTGTATATATATCACAATCAGATTGATGCCAGAGGAGATAAGGCAATTACTGAGGACGAAGTATTTTCTGCCTGTGAAGAGGCTGTTTCGGAGATCATGGATTTGATCAGAAAGATTTCGACAAATGCCAATACATATAAATTTATTGTGACTGCAGATCACGGTTTCATTTATAAGAGAGAGAAGATTACAGAGAGTGATAAGATCTCAGGAATCAATGGAGCAGATGCGTATGTCAATCGGCGTTTTGTGATATCTGCTGATCAGATTCTGGAAGATGGAATTGGAAATATGTCTTTGGGATATGTTCTTGGAAGTGACGACCAGAGGGTGATATCTTATCCGATCAGCAGTCATGTGTTCAAGACACCGGGAGCCGGTCAAAACTATGTCCACGGAGGTTCTTCTCCACAGGAGATGTTAGTGCCGGTTGTTAGTATTAAGATGGAAAAAGGACATATGGAAACAACAAATGTTCAGATATCCCTTGTAAGTATGGTGCAGAAAATTACAAATCTGATCACAACAATGGATTTCATTCAGTCAGATCCGGTCAGTGATACAGTAAAGCAAGCAACATACAAAATGGTATTTATGTCGGAAGACGGGGAACGTATTTCCAATGAGAATACCTATGTGGCTGATAGCAGAGAACCAGATTCACAGAAGAGAATCTTTAGGATGAGATTTAACTTTAAAAATAAGAGTTATGACAAGAGTAAGCAATACTATCTGGTCGTTTATGATGCAAATACCGAAATAGAAGCATTCAGACATCCGGTAATTATTGATCTGGCGTTTGCTGATGATTTTGGATGGTAAACTTGTTCCGATTATTGATGAATAGCCTTTTAAAGAGAGTAATGTAGGTGACAGTTATGTTTGTGATTGACAAAGAAAACAATAAAATTGATAAAATTCAAGCCAGGACATTTCATGAGCTTGGATTTAGGGAAAGAGATCATCTTCAGGAATGGATTGCAAAAAATCCTTCCTGTTTGGGTGATGAGGAATTCCTGATTATTCAGAAAGAATTTGATGGGTTTAATGACACAAATGAGCGTCTGGATCTTCTGGCACTCGATAAGACCGGTTCACTTGTCATCATTGAAAATAAACTTGATGATACAGGAAAAGATGTAAATTGGCAGGCATTGAAATATGTTTCGTATTGTTCCACTTTGTCAACGCAACAGATTATTGATATCTTCCAACAGTATTTGGATAAACAAGGAAAAGGGAAAAATGCCAAGGAAGAACTGGTTGATTTCTTCGATGGGAAACCATTAGAGGAATTATCCCTTAATGAACATGACCAGCGGATGATCCTTGTGGCGGGGCAGTTTAGAAAAGAAGTAACGTCTACTGCTATGTGGATGTTGAATCATGGAATATCCGTACAGTGCTTTAAAGCTACTCCATACCAATATGGTGATGAACTTCTGCTTGATATAGAACAGATTATTCCGGTAAAAGAGGCTGAGGAGTATTTAATCAAAATGGCTGATAAAACAAAGGAAGCACAGTCAGTAAAGGAAGCCAATAAAGGAATAGATGAATTAAGGAGAAGGTATTGGACGGCATTGTTGGATAAGTTCAATACAGTTTCAAAACAATTTCAGAATGTGAATCCATCCACTGACCATTGGCTGTCCGGTGGTTCTGGTGTAAGTGGAATCCCATTTTCTTTTGTAGCTACTAAGAACTATGCAAGTGTAGAAATCAACATTAACAAAGGTGATCGGGAGACAAACAAAGCCATCTATGACAGACTTGAGGCACAGAAAGAAGAGATTGAGAAAGATTTTGGAGCAGAACTTGTCTGGCAGCGGTTGGAAGAGAAGAAGTCCTGTAGAATAGCATCCAGATTGGAAAACGTGAACGTACAGGATTATGATGATTGGGATAAAATAATTGATTTTCATTGTAAGGCGATGCCTAAATTTTATAAAGCGTTACACGATAGGCTGTTGGCTGCAGTAAAAGGGTTATAGAGGAGGCAATCATGGAGGAATACATGGAAACGGGAAACACCCGTGACGAAATAAAAAGAAAACTGCGTGATAATTTCGATGGATATATTGTGCGGAAAGATTTGACGAAATCCATCAGAGAAGGCGCAAATGTGCCGGTGTATGTATTGGAGTATCTGCTTGGTCAGTATTGCAATTCCGATGATCAGGAAATTATTGATGAGGGTATTGAGAACGTAAAACGCATCTTGCGTGACAACTATGTGCGTCCGGATGAGGCACAAAAGATTCTTTCTCTCCTTCGTGAGCATGGTAGTTACACGATCATTGATAAGATTACGGTAGTTTTGAATACGAAGGAAGACCGTTACGAAGCTGCTTTTTCCAATCTTGGCATTAAAAATATTCCAATCCACCCGGACTATGTGAAAGATTATGATCGTCTCCTTTGCGGTGGTATCTGGTGTATCCTGCGTTTGGAATATGAATTTATTGAAGAAGATAAAAAGAATTCACAGCCAATTCGTGTGCGTAGCTTAAAGCCGATCCAGATGCCGCACATTGATATGGACGATTTGAAGAGTGGACGTAAGGCATTTACCAAAGAGGAATGGATTGATGTAATTCTTCGTACTATCGGTATGGAGCCTGAGAAGTTTACACAGAGAGAAAAATGGTTGCTTTTAGCACGTATGGTTCCATTGGTTGAAAATAACTATAACCTGTGTGAGCTTGGTCCGAGATCCACTGGTAAGTCATATGTTTACGAGCAGATTTCACCAAACAGTATTCTTGTGGCTGGCGGACAGACGACAGTTGCAAACCTTTTCTACAATATGTCCAATAATACAGTTGGTCTTGTAGGAATGTGGGATGTAGTGGCTTTTGATGAGGTTGCCGGTATTAAATTCAAGGATAAAGATGGTGTCCAGATTATGAAAGGATACATGGCATCCGGTTCTTTCTCAAGAGGCAAGGCAGAAATTCAGGCAAAAGCATCCATGGTATTCGTGGGAAATATTAATCAGAGTGTCGAAACATTGCTTAAAACGTCATCTCTTTTTGATCCATTTCCACCTGAAATGGGATTGGATACAGCCTTTCTGGATCGTATGCACAGCTACGTTCCTGGATGGGAGATACCAAAGTATCGTCCGGATTTCTTTACTGACGATTATGGCTTTATCACGGATTATTTGTCTGAATTTTTAAGGGAACTCCGTAAAGATTCTTATAGCGATTTGATGGACAAGTATTTTAAGCTGGGCAATAATCTGAACCAACGAGATACCATTGCGGTTCGCAAAACAGTATCCGGTCTGATAAAACTTGTATATCCGGATGGTGAAGCAAGTAAAGATGAAGTAAGAGAGATTGTAGAGCTTGCGTTAGAGCTTCGCCGCCGTGTAAAGGAGCAGTTGAAGAAAATTGGCGGTATGGAATTCTATGATGTCAATTTCTCTTATATTGATAACGAAGATTTTGAAGAACGTTATGTATCTGTACCGGAATCTGGTGGTGGAAAGATGATTCCTGAAGGTATGGGTAAGCCGGGAAGTGTTTATACAGTCGGACGTTCGAAGACAGGTATGGTTGGATGCTATCATTTGGAAACCCAGATGATGCCGGGTAATGGAAAACTGACATTGACTGGACTTGGAACAAGTTCTGAAATAAAGCAAGGTCCGAATACAGCGTTCAATTATTTGAAGGCAAATGGAAACGCTATTTCCGGACAGATCAGTACCACAACTAAAGATTACATCATTGCTTATCAGGATCTTCAGGGAATAACAATGACACCGAACTTGGCACTGCCAACTTTGATTGCTATCTGTTCTGCAGCGTTATCAAAACCAACGATTAGCAGTCTTGCAATTCTCGGAGATATTACGATTGGTGGAACCCTGGTTAAGGTTGAGAATCTTGCAAGTACCTTGCAGGTATGTCTGGACAGCGGTGCGAAGAAGATTTTGCTTCCGTTGCCATCTGCGATGGATTTGGGCACCGTTCCGGCAGATCTTGTTGGCGCATTTAGCTTGATTTTCTATTCTTCCCCAGAGGAAGCAGTGTTCAAAGCATTGGGTGTAGAGTAATGAGAGGCGGTGAATCCGTTGTTTGAACAGGATTTTGCATCCATGCTGCGACAGTATGAGGATGCAGTTGATGATAAAAAGAAATTTACCGGGCTGATCAAAGATTTTTTCCCTGAACAGGCGAAGAACATAAATCTTTTATTAACAGCTTATTCATTGGGCATAGCGCAGGACATCAAAAAAACGTCCAGAATAGGTAACGCATTTGCATTTCGTTTTGTAAAGCAGCTGATGGAGGAGTATGGCATTAGCAGATCTAATGCAGATTGGGCAGTGTCGATTTGGTGTGTGTGTTATGGTCATCAGGTTCTGGGGAAAGAATGCGAGATCAATATTCAGACACCTGGAACGGGACCTGCGGTAAAAGAAGATAGAAGAGAAACAAGAAGCTATGGCGATTTATTCCGATACCGCAAGAGTAATCAAGGGAATGGTCTTAGCGTTTGTGGATTTGATGGTGATAAGAACCAGACAATCATATTTCAAAATCGGCACAATAATCAGCCTGTTATTGAGATCTGTGATGAAGCATTTAAAGCTACTGCAGTTCAGGAAGCAATTTTGACAGATGGAATTGCTTTTCTTGGAAAGAGTGCATTTGCTGATTGCAGTTGCCTTCATCAGGTGATATTGCCATCTTCTATGCGAGAAATAGGCGATAAAGCAATGGAAAACTGTACGATGTTAAAATCCATCAATCTTCCAATAGGACTGGAACGTATTGGTACGGATTCATTTAAGGGAAGTGGTTTACGCACGATTAGCTTTCCAAATACTTTGTATTGGATTGGAGATGGAGCTTTTGCAGAGTGTCAGGAATTAGATAATATCATTCTTCCGAAAAATATTGACCGTATCTCTGCGAGAATGTTTAAAGGTTGCAGAAATATCCGAAAGTTTGAAATGAGTGAAGCTGTAACAGAAATCGGGGAACAGGCATTTTATGGGTGTAAAAGTATGGATATGATTTACATACCGGATAGTGTGACAATGATTGGTGATAATGCTTTTGCAGACACCAGTAAACAGTTTATTATACAGTGTTCCTTCGGTTCTTATGCAGAAGAATATGCACGGAAACATAGGCTGAAATACCAATTGATTTAAAGCAGATGTCACCTGGCAGGCGACCATGTTGTTGTAAGAAGATGATACCATGAAATCAGAGGAGGGATGAAATGGGTTTTTTAGATGCTTTTTTCAATAAAAATCAAATTCCGACAGTCACAACCATCCTTCCGGATGCGGCAAAAAAAGAAATATGGGCAGGGCGGCTGCCTATACTAAATACGGATAATGTTTTTCTGAAAACAGGGGAAAAGATCCATCTGATTGATAAAGCAATCAACCTGGAAGAAAAACGTGTAAAAGAGGCTGCCCATTATGGACATAGTGGACCAGGACTCTTTAAAGGAACCAGATATAATGTAGGAAGAGCAAAGCCGGTGGAACATATTGAATATGTACAGCATCGAGGAATCCTTTATATCACAAATCAGAGAGTAATCTTTCAGGCTAAAGAATGGGGATTTGATAAGACCTATAAATACCTGACTGCGATTACACCATACAGCAATGCGATAGAATTTCAGTTTGGAAATAAGACGTACCAGATGATTGTGAATGATGGATCAACGATTTATCAGGCATTGCAGCTTATAAAGAAAAGG
Organism: Blautia sp. HCP28S3_G10; assembly: GCF_052065235.1. NCBI lineage: Bacteria > Bacillati > Bacillota > Clostridia > Lachnospirales > Lachnospiraceae > Blautia > Blautia sp. HCP28S3_G10. The sequence continues at coordinate 20,446 of NZ_JBQHUL010000031.1, forward strand.
AGATCGATTTACTAATGGATGGACAATTAAAACCAGGAACATACCTCACATCGGAAAGTGGAAATAAGTATAAAGTAATCAGTCTTCTTGGTGCAGGCGGACAGGGGGAAGTTTATGAAGTAGAGTGCAGTGGCAGACATTATGCACTCAAATGGTATTTTAAAGAAACTGCGACAACTGCACAGAAGAAAACACTGGAATCCATTATTGCCCATGGAAGTCCGGATCCGGCATTCTTATGGCCGCAGGAATTAGTTGTACCGGCGCAGGGAAATGTATTCGGTTATATCATGGATATTCGCCCTAAGAATTATAAAAGTATTGTAGATTTAATGAAGAGAAAAGCAGAACCTTCTTTTTATGCGCTTTGTCGGACTGCATTCAACTTGGCTTGTGGATATAAAAAGCTGCATGACTGGGGTGCTGTTTACCATGATATTTCATTCGGGAATCTCTTTTTTGATCCGAGTAATGGAGATGTTTTAATCTGTGATAATGATAATGTGAGCTTTGATTGCAATAAGGCAGGAGGAGTGCTTGGAACACCAGGATTTATGGCTCCTGAGATTGTCAGAGGAGAGGCGAGACCATCAAGAAATACAGACCAGTATTCTCTTTCTGTTTTACTGTTTTATCTCTTTATGGTGAATCACCCGTTGGAAGGACGCCTGGAAGCACAGATTAAATGTATGGATATGGCTGCCAGAGAGAAATTATATGGTACAGATCCAGTATTTATTTTTGATCCGGATAATAAGACAAATCGTCCGGTAAAAGGAATTCATGATAATGCGACGATTTATTGGCCAATCTATCCGGAAAAGCTTAGACAGATGTTTACAAAAGCTTTTACTACGGGTCTTACCGATCCTAAGAAACGAATTACTGAGTTGGAATGGATGACCACATTTGCAAATATGATGAGCGGTATGATGCAATGTCCTAAGTGTGGCGCAAGGATCTTCTATGATGAGGATTTAGTAGCAAAAGGAGCAGGACATCTTTGCTGGAATTGTTCTAACAGTATTGCAGTTCCGACAAGATTGGTGGTAGGAAAGAATACAATTTTATTGAATCAGAATACACGCATCATGCATCACCACATTTATGGCGATTATGATATGAACACAGTAGTCGGTGAAGTGGTGCAGAATCCAAATAATCCCAACCTTTGGGGAATACGTAATGCAGATACTGTGAACTGGACATATGAAAAAGCGGACGGAACACAAATTCCGGTTGCGCCAGGAAGAACAGCTGGTATAGCCAGGGGAGTAAAGATACACTTCACAAATGGAATTGGTGTGTTTGAATAAAATGGAATCATTATTTTGAATATGGATACATACGTCAAAGCGTAAGGAGGTTACAAAAAATGGAAGAATTAAGAAGACCAGGTGGAGAATTAGCAAGCAGACCGTTGCATTTCTTTTGGATTGTAGATTGCTCTGGATCTATGTACGGAGAAAAGATTGGAACAGTCAACAATGCAATACAGACATGCATTCCGGAAATGGCTTCTGCAGCTGAGAATAATCCAAATGCACAACTTTTGATTCGTACACTCAGCTTTTCTACAGGAGCAACCTGGCTGACAACAAATCCAGTCCCGGTTGAAGATTATGCTTGGGAAGATCTGGATGCCAATGGGGTTACAGATCTTGGAAAAGCATTTGAGTTGCTTGCTGCACAGCTTTCTATTCCACCTATGCCTGCAAGAGCACTTCCGCCGGTTCTTGTATTGTTATCAGATGGACAGCCAACCGATAATTATAAAAAAGGATTAGAGGAATTGAAGAAAATGCCTTGGTTTAGAAAGGCAGTTAAGATAGCTATTTCCATTGGTCAGGATGCGGATGATGATGTATTGATCGAGTTCACGGGAAATAGGGAACTTGTGCTTCAGGCGAATAATGCTGCAGCACTTACAAAGATGATCAAGTGGGCGTCCACTACAGCATCTATGGTATCTGCACCTGCGAGCAGACCAATGAATTCTCCAGCGTCCGCTCCTGCTGGAGACAATATTCCAAGCGGAAATCCGTCAGGTAATAGTGTACCAGCTGATGATCCATTTGCGACACCGAATGGTGCACCACTTGTACTTGATATGAGTAAGATTCCTGATCCTAGTGATATTGGTGCGGGAGATGTATGGTAGGAGGTGCTTGCATGAAGCATTTACTTTATGGTGAGAGCGTAAAAGGTGCTACTCACGTGCGTAATGGTGCCCCTCTTCAAGATAGTTACAAAATAGAAAAGGTTTCTGATGATATATCCATCATTGCTGTTGCAGATGGTCATGGAAGTGAGAAATGTCCCAAAAGTAAGAATGGATCAATGATCGCAGTAAATGTATTCTGCAAGGTAATGAAGGACTATATCAATAATTATTCCGATGACACAGAAAGCCTTATTACCTGGCTTAACCGTGAAGGTGAGTTGAGATTTGCACAGAATATTTGTGATGAATGGCAGCGTAGAGTTCGCAAATCATTCAATGACAGTAAAGCAGAAAAACCATTAGGAGACGATGGTAAAACGGATTGGAAGTCTGTGTACAGATTATACGGGACCACTCTTTTGGGATTATTGATTACACCGACATATATATTCGCATTCCAGTTAGGAGATGGAGATATCCAATTGGTGGATGAGAGTGGTGTATCGTCCGTTGTAGAAACAGAGAAAATCCTTGGAACAGAAACTCACTCATTATCCAAAGTGGATGCCTGGAGAAAGGCAGTATCTGTAATACGTCGGAGAGATGTATCAGAAGGTGTTCCATACTTGTATCTGATTTCTACAGATGGATTTGCCAATAGTTATCTTACCGAAGCAGATTTTGCAAAAACCTGTCGTGAGTATTTTGAACTTATCCGAATTCATGGATTTGATACAGTATGTGCTAATCTTGGAAAATGGCTGACGGAGACCAGTGAATTGGGGTGTGGAGATGACATCACGGTTGTTATGGCGTATCTTGATGCAGATCCAATGAATTGTGAGAAAGAAAAAGAGGTTCCGGCTGAGGAATAAAAAGATTAGAGGTGAAAGGTCTGTTGAAAGAAACAAGTGAGTTGACTGGCAGAGCTTCAAACACGCCAGAGGCAAAGATTGCAATATGTAAGTGCAAAGAATCTAAAAAATTATATGGTGTACGTTTTGAGAAAGATGGGGATGGCTGGAAATATACCTGGGCTTTTCCGATTAAAGAAGACGTTGCACGAAGAGAAGGCTATGATACCACCACTATGGTCGGGATGATTCATCCGGATGAAGAATATCCGGGATGCCCATATTGTGGTCGTCGGACTTTTGTTGTTTGCGGGGATTGTCATAAGCTAAGCTGCAATATTGTAGTAGGAAATACTTTTACATGTGATTGGTGCGGAATGACAGGCACAATTTCTGACTATGAAGGCGAAGGTATTTCATCCGGAGGTGATCTCGGATGATCGCTGATCGATATTATTATCAATGTTTAAACGATGTAGAGAAACAGGTATATCAGACTGTTTATGCGGGAATCAAGCAGCATAAAAGCTTGATTCCCATAATGGTATCTGGTCTTCCACAGGAATCTGTAAATCGAATCTTTCATGCAGTGACTGCAGATAATCCGCTTTTTTATTACTGCAATCATTCAGTCATGAATATTGCGCAGGATCAGTTTGGGAATATAGCTTTTTGCCCACAATATTATTTTAAAGAAGATCAGGTATTAGAACATAACATAAAAATTCAGCAGGCAGTTAATCAGCTGATTGCTGATTTACGATTGACAGAAGGCTCAGACTACGAAAAGGTCTTAAAAGTGAATGAGTATTTCTGTAAAAACATAGAGTACGATGATGCCGGGGCTGATTTGGCAGATGTGAAACGTGTGATTATGGCACACACGATTCTTGGGGTATTTGCCAAGCAGAGGGCACAATGTGAAGGAATTGCAAAAGCAGTTAAAGTATTATTAAATGCGGTAGATGTGAAGTGTATTGTCGTTGATGGAACGGCAACGTTAAGTGATGGAACAAGGAGCTTACATGCATGGAATATTATCAAGCAGGACGGTGTTCCATATCATGTGGATATCACATTTAATATTGGTCACACCACAAATGGAAACGTGGCATACGATTGGCTAAATGTCAGTGATGCTATGATAAAAGGAAATCATGTGCTGGATGCGGGGATGAAATTGCCAGTATGTCTTTCGGAAAAGATGAATTATTATACATTGAATAAAGCAGTGTTTTCATCAAAAAAACAGGCATGTGAATATGTAAAAAGGAAAATAAAACACGGGGAACGGCTAATTTATATTAGATTTGGCGGTCGGATTAAAGTGTCAAATATATATATGGAACTTGTTAAAACGGCAAGTGAGGCAATCCAGGAATATTACACAGATAATCAAGATAATTTATCGGTCAGCAGTGCTTTGGGAAGAGATACCAATACACTGAGATTATGGGTACACTAAAGAGAGAAGAAGTCATATGAGTAAATTTGTACAAGGACAAGTTATTGTTTTAAAATCAGATAAAAATACAACGGGTGCAATCGTTAGCATTATGGAAGGATATCCTGAAACACGTTATCAGGTATTTACGACGGCAGGATTGCAAACTTACTATGAGTCCCAGATAGAGGCACAAGAGGTTCAAGATGAATTGGAGATCATAGATGCAGAGCGTTTTCACGCTGGTCTTACTGCGTCTTTAATTCGTAATCCCTCTATTTCGTCACTGTATTCCCTTAATACAGCTCAAATTGATTTTATTCCTCATCAGTTTCGCCCTGTATTAAAATTTATTCGTTCAGATAGACCAAGACTGTTAATTGCAGATGGTGTCGGTGTCGGAAAAACGATTGAAGCAGGCTTAATCTTACGTGAATTGCAGGCAAGAAGAAATCTGGATTCCGTGTTGATTATATGTCCTCGTCCTTTGGTTACGGAACGTAAATGGGAAACAGAGATGAAGCGGTTTGGTGAAGAGTTTACTGCTTTAGATGGGGATCTTTTGCGTCATTGTATCCATGAATTGGATATGGAAGGGGAATGGCCGGAGAAATATAAAAAGGCGGTGGTTCCATATTCTTTATTCGATGAAGGAAATGTCTTTGGAAATAAGAAACATAAAGGATTAATGGAGGTGGACCCTCCGAAATTTGATTTAGTAATCGTCGATGAGGCGCATCACATTCGTAATACAGCGACTTATGGCTATCGGGCAGTGAGTCGTTTTTGTGATGCAGCAGAAGCTGTTGTTTTATTGACAGCAACACCTGTGCAGCTTCAATACGACGATTTATTTGTTTTACTGAACCTTTTGCGACCAGATCTGATTATTGATCGCAAGACTTTTCATGATATGGCAGAACCTAACCAATATATCAATATGGCATCGACAATTGTAAGAGGTTATAAAGATGGTTGGCAAGAAAAAGCACACGAACAAATGGAACTCGCCTGTAATACAGATTGGGGGAAAAAGGTATTCGTTGATAATCCGACAATGAAAACGATTCTTGGAACTCTTGAGCAAAAAGAAGTATCTCTAGAAGATAGAGTACAGCTGATCTCTGATATTGAAAATATGCATACGTTTTCAAATATGATCAGTAGAACCAGAAGACGGGATATTGGGGAGTTTACGATTCGTAAACCATATACGGTGACGGTAGATTTTACTCCGGAGCAGCGAGAACTTCATGATAAAATTCTGGAAGTCATCCATGATATATTCTCGACGATTCATTGTATGGATAATACAAAGTTTATGATGACAACCATACGCCGTCAAACAGCCAGCTGTTTGTTTGGGCTTGTGCCTATGTTACGAAGTATTCTTTGCCGACATTTATGGGAAATATCGGATAATGATGACGATGTTATTGACCTTAGAGCAATTGGTCAAGATAAATCTTTTGCATCATTTAGTGAGCGGATTGAAGAGATATTACATATTGCGGAAAACCTTCCGGAAGAGGATCCGAAATTCGATGCATTGATGGAAATTGTGAGAAAGAAACAGACAGAACCTAAGAATAAAATCATGATATTTAGCAGTTTCCGGCATACACTGACCTATCTTTATAGAAAATTATTGGCAGAAGGTCTACGGGTAGGAATGATTCACGGAGATGTTGACGATGAAGAAAGACGTGCACTCAGAAAACGTTTTGACCAAAATGTTACACCTGTGGATAGCGAAGAAGCATTGGATATTTTACTTTTCTCCGAAGTTGGATGCGAAGGTTTAGACTACCAGTTTTGTGATTGCATGATAAACTATGACCTTCCGTGGAATCCAATGAAAGTTGAGCAGCGTATTGGTCGTATTGATCGAAACGGTCAGACCAGTGAAAGTGTTGCAATTTACAATATGGTCACACCGGGTACAGTGGATGCTGATATATATGATCGCTGTTTGCTGAGAATCGGTGTGTTTCATAATTCGGTCGGGGATTGTGAAGACATTCTTGGAGAAGTGACAAGTGAAATCCGAAAATTAGTGGAGAATTTTGACTTAACAGATGAAGAACGGCGTGAAAAGCTGCAGCAGATGACAGATAATAAGATCCGTTTTATTAAAGAGCAAGAGGAATTAGAGGAGAAGCAGCGAGATCTCTTTGGAATCCATGTTCCGCAGTCTGCATTTGATACAGAGCTGAAGAATGCAACGAATTATTGGCTGTCAGCTGATAACATTCAGAATCTAGTGTACTGTTACTTGAAGCAGCGTTTAGATGCAGAAAAAGAATATATTATTGGAACAAAGGATTTAAAGAAGCTCAGGTTGTCACAGGAAGCAAGATTTGTACTCCTGGACGATTTTAAACAGGCAAAATTGCCACGTAATGAAGTGAACAAGTCATGGAGAAAATGGCTTGAATCTGGGGAACAGATGTTAGACATTACCTTTGAGAGTAAATGTTGGAAGGAAAATCCCAATGCCACTCTTTTGTCAATTACACATCCATTAGTAAAATTGGCGGCAGATTATCTGCAAAGTAAAGGAAAAGTAGTCACAACGCTGCGTGTGAAATCCGATAAATTTGCGGCTGGAGAATATCCTTTTGCTGTATATCAATGGAAACTTTCCGGTGAAAGAGAAGATGTGCAGATGACAACCATTTCAGCCAATACAAATTTAAACCGTATTCTGTTTGAATTATTGAAACAGAGTTATGGAATAAATTATGCTATGGATGTGAAAGAAGACGCATGGAAATCAGTGGAAGCAACACATCACAGTTTTTGGTCGGCGGCATTAAACGAGCATAAGGAAAAAACGACAGAAATGATTGGGTATAAAGAAGCAAGTTTGCGTACCAGTCATGCTGCACGTATGAAAACACTGGAAGATGCTCTGCGGAATAATTCAGATAAGAAAAACTATGTCCAGATGATGACCGGAAAAATTCGTATAGCACAGGAAGATTTAGATATTCATATGATGCAGTTGGAAGAGGCGAAAAGATCAGCAGATATTTTGTTTGAACAATTAGCCTATGGCTTACTTGTAGTAGAACCATTATCTGCCACATCACCAAATCAATCATTTACAGAGGTCATGAAACACATAGCAGATGTTTATGGTAAAGAATTGATAAATTCACCCAAACAGTTGTTGGGACTCATTTCTGATTTAGCCCCAGAGCAAGTCAATGACCGTAGAAAATTAAAACTCTTTTTTGATATTGGAGCTGTAGACATTTTAATTGAGAATGGACTGAAAGATGAAGAACGAGTGATATCTATTGCAAGGAGTGAACTTGGTTTTGAAGAGGAGGATACAAGAAAGTTGATACATTATTTAAAACCATTCATTGAATCATGTGGTGTTTGCGAATAGACGTATTGTAATCAAAGGAACAGGGGGATAAAACATGTCATTATATAAAAAAATCAGTGCTGATAATCGAACCAAGTATGGTACAGAGGCTGAAAAAATACTGAAAATTATTATTAACCAATATAGTGACAGAACGCATTTTATTTATGAAATCCTGCAAAATGCGGAAGATGCGGGAGCAACATACATAAAATTTCATTTGGAAAAAGACCAGCTTATTATTTTACATAATGGTCGTCCGTTCAACGAAAAGGATATAGAAGGTGTCTGTGGTATTGCTAATGGAACAAAAGAAGATGGTACCCGTATTGGACATTTTGGAATTGGTTTCAAATCCGTCTATTGTTATACAGAGCAGCCTTTTATTTATTCAGGGGAATATCATTTTGTAATCAAGAATCAGCTTTTCCCACAGGAAGTGACTGCAAAACCAGGCTTAGATTATAAAGTGACCTGTATGATTCTTCCTTTTGATAAACCGGAGGTTCCTGCAGAAATTGCATATCAGGAAATCAAGGATGCTTTGATAAAGAAGATCACTGCAGAAAGTATTTTAATGCTCAATAATATAGGAGATATTTCAATTGAAATTGAAGGGTATCCGAAAGTAATACAGATCAATAAACAAAAATATCCGTTAGATAAAGGACAGTATAGGGACAATGTTTTTGGTCTTAGTATACAGACTACTATTTCCGATAAGGTGACAAAAAAGACTGGTGAACGGGATGCAGATTATCTGTTTTTTACAGACGCAGAACCTGAAGCAACTGCTATCATATTTAAGGTTGATGGGAAAGAACTACAAGCAGTAAAAAACAGTAAGATATATGCCTTTTTTCCGACTGCAAAGGAAGCACATCAAAACTTTTATATTCATGCTCCATTTGATACGACACCTGCCCGTGATAATTTCAAAGAAGGTGCTGAATATGGGAAACACAATATTCATTTGATTGATGCGATTGGAAAATTGATCTGGTTTGCTTTCCGATGGATGAAAAATCATCAGTATCTGTCGGTATCAGGATTTAATACAGTATTTCCGATATATGAATATGAAGAAGATGATGTTCTGTATGGTATTTATAAAAATAGTATAGACATTATCCGGGAAGAGGAAATACTTCCAACAAATACACCTGGTGTATTCAAAAGAATTAACGAAATTTGTGTACCTCTTTGGGGAGTTATTGTTGATATATTTAATGATGAGGATTTAAGAACCCTCAGAAGAAATAGAAAATTAAGTTGGTTAGCAAAGGAGATTGCTACAGAGGCATACCGTGATCTTAAAAATTTCCTTAACAATAATTTCAAACTGGAAATTTTAGATTGGAAAGATCTGGTTCTTCCTATGGATGCTTTCTTTCTAAGACAAAAATCATTGTCCTGGACAGAAAGCTTGATGGCAAGAATTGAAAACTATTGCATAAAAAAAATAACTTATGACAGCCATTACATAGATGTATCAAAGATTCCGTTCGTAAGAACTGCTTCTGGGGAGCAGATTTGTGCAAGGGATGAAGAAGGAAAATTGCAAGTATATCTGAACAATCCCGATATTGCCAGATATAGAATTGAGAGTACGTTTTTATCCAGCGAACATATTAAGAGCTTTTATCGTAGAGCACTTAACATTCCAGAATATAATATTGAGCAGGAAACCATAGAAAATGTACTGCCGAAATATGAAACAGCAAAGGTTCAGTTTAATACATCAAATCATATAAGGGAGAACATTGAAGATTTAAAAATAATCAAAGATGCAATTTATACAAATCCAAATGTGCTGGAACGGGTACGGGAAAAATATATTGTCACAGATGGTCATGCCTGGTATAAACCGGAAGAGCTTTATATTCGTAGTACGGACGTGAGAAGTGGATATTCCTTAGTGAAAGGGATAGTGAATATAAAATATCTTTCGGATGACTATTTTAGTGGTTCCTTATACAGTTTAAAACTTGATGAGGATTTTTTTAAGAAAATTGGCTGTAATGCCAGTATAAGAGTTGTAGAGACCTCTAAAGACGATTATCTGAAAATGGTAAGAAAATATGCCGGTCCACAGGCAGAAATGGATCTGAGAATAGGTATCTTCCAGAAGACATATATTTCTCGTAAATTGAATTGGTCGTTTAATTACGAAGGATTTCCACAAATTTTTGCAAATATGACAAAGGATAAATCATTGGCAATTGCAAGATTTCTTAATCCAAATGCAATGAACTTTGATATTCAGGGCGAGTTGGTTGCTGCCGATGATCAGCATTTCAGTGGGAAAAATGTGGATAGCATGATGGCATATTCTATGCTTGGATTGCAGCTTTGTTATGAAAAATGGATTTATACAAATGGTGATCCGCATCCGCATAGTCCTTTAGAGGTCGATAAGGAAGACCTTCTTCCAGATTATAAATCGGCAAAACGTCTGATTAGTATTCTGCCTTTCAAAGAGGTAAAAAGTGCACTGACGGAATGGCTGGAAGAAAATATTGATGATAAAGGTGATCTGGATCTTATCAAGCATTACTTGTCATCACCGGAACAATTGGCAAAAGTAGCAAAAGCTATGGCTAAGAGTGAAGCTCAGAGTGAAGCAAAGAAAAACAAAGCAAAATCAGCCAAAGATTTAATTGAAAACGGTGATGTCTCTCAGAAAGAGCCGGGTAAAAGAGATGAAGGGCTAGATATTAGTCCGATTTCTGAAAAAGGTAAGGAGAGAAGAGAGAAAAATCTAGATAAAGAACTTGCAGAATCGTTGGACCATTTAACCAGTGTGGCAAAGGGGTTATCTTTTACCAGTAGATCCAGTAATAAAGAAGAACGTGTTTTCCTTGAGGAACAATATGGTGGACACTGTCAGATCTGCTTAACACAGATAAATAAATACAATGGTGAACATTATTTTGAGGCTATTAATATCATAAAATTTAGTAAATTGCCAGCAAGATTAGAGAATAGTAGCCGATTAGGATGGAATTCTTTATGCCTGTGTCCAAACTGTGCTGCTCTTTATAATTACAGTTCTAAGAAGATATCTACAATATACGATCAGGTAATGCATATGGAAGTTGAACCGGGATCAGAAGAACCATTGGATATTCACATTGAATTGCCCATGGGCGAACCACAAGTGATAGCTTATACACCACGTCATTTTATGGCGTTGAAAGAAGCATTAAAAATATTCTCTGAGGAAGAGTAGGAAATGATATGGCACTAAATTTTTATAAACAGAGTGATATTGATGCTATGGATGCAAATAATATCCCTGTAAGATTCAAAAATTATTTTAAATCCTTAGATTATGCCGGAAAAGTTGCTATTTTGGGAAACAGATATGATTTAGCAGAGGCATTGGGGTTTAAATTACCTGAAGAAGAGGGTAAGGAAGACTATCTGTATTCAGATTCGGAAAATGAAATACCTGATATAGTGGATAGTGCGGATAATGAGGCGGCTGTAAATATAGCGCAGGAAGAATCTGAGGAATCAGAAGAAGCAGAAGAGGAAATAGGTGAAGAATATGATTTCTCTCAAATTAGTCATAATTCTTATGAGGGACAAAGTTTTGCCTACATAATCCAAAACAATATGGAGCCATTAGAAGCTCTTGCTCTTAAGAATAATGTGGAAAAATGTCCCCTGCATCATACACCGCTGAAAAAATGGCAGATTAAGTATACTCAAAATGGTATGTATAGTATGTATGTATATACCTGCGAAGAATGTCACCGTATTTTCATGTACGAAGAGAATATGTCATATATCCATGATGTGTTAGTTGACAAAGGTGTCGCACATACATTTTATAATCTTGACTTGACGAACCATTATCTCCGCAGTCAGATGTCGGAATATGAAATAGGAACGGACGAGAAAGTCTATGTGCCGGATCTATGGATAGAAGAGGCACCAATTTGTCCAGTGCATGGCATTGAATTGTATGAGAGACCATGTTGTCGATCCTACAAGGACAGAAAAGTTTCATTTACCGGATATGTATGCGAAAAATGTAATAAAATCATGGTACGCCGGGCATATATTGACGAATTACAGGATCAGTGCGCAACAATAGGTGTTCCTGCAATTGAGCATGAATCTATAGCGAAGAAAGTGCCGAAAAAGAAACCCTTGCCTCAGAAAGAAGTGAAGCCAGATTATATTATCGAAAATGGAAAGAGAGAAAAGTACGCATATGATCATATTGCGGATTGCTATAAATTAACCGAGGAAGATACGGTAGTTGTTACGGATTCCATATATTGTACTTTGGAAGGGCATGATACAGAAGAAGTATTGGCAATGATATGGGTAAATCAGAAACGAGGAGGGAGAAAGTCTTACCTCTTTGTGGTAGGTTATTGCGCTCATTGTCAAAAATATTATATGGATATTGATGATTATAATGTAGTCTATTCCATTGGTCGCCCGGAAGTTACGATATTGAGTGATATTGATGATGGCGATTATCAAATTACTTCTGGGGAAGTATTCAATCTTGAAAAGAAGCATTTGGGTAATCTTGAACGTGGAATAGCTGGGGAGATTGCGTCCATACAACATAGTTCTGACTATGTTAATCCGTATGCAGTAGGAGATTATGATGATGGCAATCTGTCCTTTGCCAAAAGCCATAGTAAACAAAAGTATGGTCAAAGATTGGAGGATTTGACTGGATATATCAATAAACCGTACTCTTACCGAGTAGATATCAGTTGCGATGATGATACGGAGACATTTTACATAGGTGCTTCAGATATCGTATTAGATAACGGAAAAAAGGTAATATCTGCCAACAGCGAGCTGGGGTATGAACTTATTAACTATCAAACTATATCGGTAAAAAGAAATGGGAAAGATTACAATATCAAGTTATCCCGCCAGTTCGATATTGAAAACGCTGCATTGTATGGCTATGTAAATCTGCGAACAGATGAAGATGTAATATTTAAGAGCGGTATCACGGATCCGTTCTTGGTACGAGTGCTGAATTTGAGAAAAAGACAGCATAATCTTACAGATATCTTTGTTACAATTCAGGAGAACCAGAATAAGATTGTCAATTCAGATTTTCGGAAGAATATTATTGTACAGGGATGTGCTGGCTCCGGAAAAACTATGGTATTGCTTCATAGATTATCAGCTTTAAAATACAGAAATAATTATTTTGATTTTTCAAGTAAAGCAATGATTCTGACACCGAATGAGCAATTCAGCTTACATATTAAAGGATTGGCAGAAGGGTTACAAATAGGAAGTATACACCGAGTATCTGTAGAGCAATACTATATTGATATGCTGATGCAATATGACAAAGTGTTTAAGCCTGAAAATAAGACATCTTCGGAAATGTTTGTTCGACAGGATTATGTGGATTACATCTATTCTGATCAGTTCCGGCAGGATTTTGATGATGCATATGATAAAGTAATAGCTGATCGAAATAGGCTCCTTGATGCTTTAAACAGCCTTACAGAAGCGATGGGTCAGGAACAACGTATCATATCGTTGGAGGATGATTCAAGAGTAATTCCTCAGCTGAAAAATGCAGCGGAGATGATGAGCGGAATTGTCCAGAGACAGGATCAGGTGGTTGATGCTGCAAAGGAAGAATTGGAAAAACACATTACCCGTAAGAGATTCCTTGAAAAAAGAATACCGGAGACACAGCAATTCGCATCTGGAATTGTGAAAGAAACATTGTCAAGAGTGTACGCAAAAATAGCCACATATATGAAAGAAAAGGAAGATGCTATTTCTGAGTTTGAGAATCAGCTGCAGATTTTGACAGAGGAGCAACTAAAAGTTCAGAAGGCATTCAATCCATTTGGAAAACGTGCAAAATTGGAACAGCTTGAAAATGACATTCAGAAGCAAAAAGATGTGATCTCCAAGGCAAAAAAACAATTAGATGTAGAAAAAGAGATTTTCAGCGAACCACAAGATGAAAAAACAGACGAAGAAATTGTTAGTTGGATGCGGTTGGTAGCCCAATATATTAAGAGTGTCCAAGAGGATGTTCGACTGTGCAATAATACGAAGGAAGAGTTTATCAATTATTCGCAGGAGTTTTCTGAGATTGACCAATTAATAAGTGATGCTGAGGAAAAATATAATGATGTTCAGGAGAATCAATATCCAGATGATGTAAAAAGAATGATTAAGTACTTAAATTTAAAAGTTGGTGAGTATGGGATTCTTGAAACATATCAAATGGTATTTGATGAGGCGGTACACAAATTTAAAGAAGAAAACGATGTTAAGAATATCAATGGAAAATACCATAGATATGATTTTTATGCACAACTTTTGTTTGCAATGAAATTTTTCAAGAGAGTATATGGGACATTGGAATTTATGTGCATTGATGAAGGACAGGACCTAGCTCTCAATGAATATCGTTTGATATCTGAGTTGAATCAGAGAAATGTCATCTATAATATTTTTGGGGATACCAATCAGTTGATGAAACCGGGAAGAGGTATTGCAGATTGGACAGCATTGGAAAAAGAGTTTTCAGCACAAATGTTTACATTGAACGAAAATTATAGAAACACAAACCAGATTACAAAATTCTGCAATAGTAGTTTTGGGATGGATGTGCTTCAAACTGGTGTGGACGGTCCGAGCGTTAGGGAAATACCACGCCGTGATTTGGAAAAAGAGCTTGCTGATCTGAATGTGACAACAGAGCGCATTGCAATATTAGTGCCTAGAGGTGTTCAGAAAAAGAAATATATTGATACTGATATTCTGCCAAAAGACATTGCAAAATTAATTGGCGATAATATGGATAATGGATATATCGCTGTTATGTATGTAGATGAAGTGAAAGGTATTGAGTTTGATAAAGTCTTTGTTGTGGGTAATAAAATGACTCGAAATGAGAAGTATATTGCCTATACAAGGGCATTGTCAGAATTAATTCTTGTAGTAGATGATACAGTCCAGGACTATGATGATGGACATGACAGGAAAAAGACGAAAAAGGCTACAACAGATCAAAAGAAAAAATCTTATTCCGGAATTTTGACGTATAAAAGCGGTTCAAAAAATGAGCATCTTGAATTAACAGGGGTTCAACATATGCCGGAGATGGATGAGAATAAGAGTGATAATCAGATAATATCTGACAAGGAAGCTAAAGTTTGTAGAGTTCCATGGGAGTTAGATGAACCACCGAAGTCATTGCCCCTATTAAACAGGGTTTTTGAATTTGAAGGTGTTGGCTCTATACCTTTCGATTATATCAAGGTACTAAAAGCAAGCAGGCCTCAAACGGAAAAGGTAGATTCATTAATAGAATATTACAAAAAAAATCGTCATCTAGATAAGCCAATTACAGTGTCTTGTCAAAATGGTGAGTATGTTCTTGAAGATAAGTTTTTGCGTTATTATGTGGCAAGAGAATTAGGATTAAAGTTTATTGATTGTGAAATAGGAACTCGTAAAGATAATAAAGAGAAAGACAAATTGCGAACTCTGAATACTATGATTTATGATAGCAATGAGAACGATAATGGTATTGTTGTAGATGTAACTCTTTCTTGTATTAAGATCAAGTTCTCTTCAGGTATAGAGAAGTGGTATGACATTAACCGATATTATAAGTCGGGTGTTGTTAGTATATTAGATGAACCTATATCTGAAAAAGTGTTGACAACTGATAATGTTACCATGGATGGAAGCAACGATTATCAACAGATACCCTTTTCTATACAAGATAGTGATATCCTTTTGTCAGAGGAATCAGATAAATCCGAACAGTTTAACTTTGATTTTTCTGAACCAGAGAGAAAGAGCGGAGAGGAAACAGTTGTATCAAATTCAATAAACCCTTCAATAATGGATGTTGCAGTTCCGTTTGAAGGTGTTAAAGAAATTCCTATGAAGTTAATTAAATTGCCAGGATATTTTAAAAGTGCTAAACCAAGTCCTGATAAAGTGCAGAAAACCGTAGAATATTATCAAGAGCATGGAAGATTTGATAAACCAATAACGGTTCAGCTTCAAGATGATAATTATTTATTGAAAGATAAGTATCTTCGCTATTATGTTGCGAAGAAATTGAATCTTGAATCCATCGAAGCTGAATTTGAAGATAAGAAAAAGGAGGTAATTATACCTAGCGAAGAAATAGATGGATCATCGACACCATTACAAAGTATTGCAGGTGCAACGTTAAAAGAGGGTTCATTTGTAAAAGGAAAATATACGGATGAAGAAATAAGAGATGCATTGACAAATGTATTTTCTATATCATCAAAGAAAGATACCAGCTATAAATTTGTATTTCTGAAATCTATTCTTGATTGTATGTATGAGGTAGAAAACGGATTTAGATTATCTTTTGACCGATTATTCCAACGATTTACAGAAATTTACTGGCCGATGGTTGTTGAATATGACTTGCATCAAAAAGTTGGAGAAGATAGTCTTAGTTATGTGGAAAAGATTCTTCTTGAAGTGGCAGATAAATATGGTATGGATGCTAACTCAAAATTTACAGATCTGACGAAAAATCAACAGAGGAATATTGTAAAAACTGTAAAACAGAAATGTAAGCAGAATGTTGTTGGTGCCCTATACGGTGATACAAAAAGGATTTTCTATTCTTTTTCAAAAAAAGATGAATGGATTGAGATAAATCCGTTGGTGTTCCATTTCTTAATGAGATATGAAGATGAGATTCAGGAAATGAATTATAAGGCATGGGCTGAATTCATGGAGCGTGTCAATGTGCAATCTATAGATGAGAAGGCAAAAAAACGACATGGAAAATATAAAGGTACAGGATCAGATTTATATTATCAGATTTTAAAATCAACTTTTATGATAGGACTTCCGTTGATTGCATTGTGGGAACCGGTTATTAGTATTCTGTTAAGGGTTAGCTGATATGGAAAGCAGATAAAAAGAACATACCCTTTTTATGATAAAGAAAATTTGTAGAAATCCTGAGAAATGCTCTATGCAGGATGAAAACAAACCCATATTCCGGAAGGGACATGATTATAAGCTAAAATTGTATGAATAATACTATAGATAGGAAGGACTACAATGATAATGATTGAAGAAAAGAGAAATACAGAAGTATCTGCAGAAGAAGCATTAAGAATGATAGCGAAAATTAGATTTGATTTGGCAAGAGAAGAATCTATGAAGGAACGAAAGTTGTTTCTTTTCCGGTTGAAGCATCCGGTGAAATATCTTAGATGGTCCAAGACAGAAGAAGGGATAAAGTATAAGAGAGAAAAGATGATGCGTGCCATTGGGATAGGTTTTTGAAAAATGGAGGAGGTATGCACTGAACATGAATGCTCTTTGTCTCTTATTATTTGAATTGAAAATATTTATAAGGCAATCAGTAGTGCCATTGTTGCCTTCGCATTTGTGAAACAAACAAATACAAGAATGAATGGGAGTCAATAACTTAGATGAAAAAAACAAAGGATATAGTGAGTCAGGAAAATAAATTTCTTCGTTTATGTGGAGACAAATACAGAGATAAAATCAAAAAGAGAATTCCCATGAGTGTGGGGGATTTTCAAAAATTTATGTATATTTTCAATACGATGGAATTAAATGAGTATTCGGTTTATTTTTCTATGGAAATGTTTCCAGAGTTACTGGTAGAGTACGGGAAACGAGGTAAAGATGATGATTTGGATATTTGCGATGGTGAGTGTGGTCTCCCAGTAGAAGAATTGGTGGAAATCAGTGATGAATGGTTAGAAGAATTTTGTGCTCAGATGCCGCTGGAAAGCCAGAAAAAGAAATATCGGAGAATATTTCTGCTTGATGAAATGTAATAAAGAGCCAAGGTTGTAGTGACCTTGGCTCTTTACAAAATGCCGGATTACAAATCATGTTCGGTTTTCTGTATTTCATTTTTATATGGTGTGCCATTGGAAAGTAGGTGTTCAATATTTTCAGATATGATATTGAGGGTAGATTGCTGTTTTTCCAATTCCTGCTTTTCTTTCTGTACTCTGGAATAATCTTTTTTCAGAGATGTAATTTTATTCTCAAGCCGTTCAGGAGCTGGTAATTTGGTAATACCCAAGTCTTGCAGTTGCTGTTTTAAGGTATCATGCAGTTTGTATTCTGTCCGATGAGCCGATTTATATTTTTTCGGATCAGGTGATTTGTTACCGTCTTCAATAATTTTTCGGCAGGAACGGTATGAATTACAGTGCTTCTGAATAATTTCCTGATGGGATATTTCAGAGCTTAATTCTGAAATTCGTTGTTCTGATGCTTCCAGGGCATGATCAATATCCGAAACATGACGTTGGAAATCCTCATAATTCAGCAGATTGTTTTCGGAGAGGTAATTGAAGGTAAGGGCAGCTTCCTTTAGATTATTCAGCTGTGCCCATCGTTCAAAACCGGCACGGTTTCCAGTACAAACGTAAGTCGAGATATTGATAAATAGCTGAACTTCTCTTGAGGCTGTTCGTGGTGCTTTCGCTTTATGCCTGTTTTGCTCAAGGCGACGAAGAACATTTTCTTCCGAATAGTAACTGCCCAGAGATTTTAAATTTGTGAAGTTTACTTGCTCTGGTGCTCGGAAGGCAAGATTTTTTCCCTGTCGGATTTCATATCCGGCGAGTTGCATCTTTTGAAGAAATTCATCATAGTTGATGGATGAGTATATGGCTTTATCAACAGCTACTTTCAATTTTGCTTTCCAGCTGTTTCCACGATGGTATTCCATATTCTCTTTATAACATTTTCCTTTTTCTCCGGTAGGCATACTTGTTGCAAGACCATTTTCCTGACATATGCGGTTGCTGATCTGGCAGATCTTATGATAGCTTCGCTTGTTAGAAACATATTTGTGTTGGTCAACAAAGCTGGTGGCATTAAAAATAATGTGGTTGTGAATATGATTTTTGTCAATATGGGTACTGATAACATATTCATATTTTCCTTTTAGCACTTTGTCAGCAAATTCTTTACCAAGCCTGTGAGCAGTTTCGGTGTCAACTTCTCCCGGCTTAAAAGACTGAATGAGATGAAATGCGAGATTGTCTCCTTTGTCCATAACATTCTTTTTGCCTTCTTCTCTAGTAAGTGCAAATTCAATATCGGCAGTTTCCGGCGAACAAGCAAAACTGGAGACCAACAGTTTTTCATCCGTCTTGTCTGGATTTGTAATGTAGTTCACAGCCTTGTTGACAGTTACTTTAATGGGGAAGATTTTAATATACGCCATATTTCATTCACCATCCTTTTCAATTCTTCCATTTCATCCTGGTATATATCGCCGGTGGTATTCACTTTTTTTGCAATCTGGTTAATGTTCACACCGATTTTATGCATTTCTTCATATACCTGCCGGATGGGGGTCGTGTCCGTATTGACGATGTAGCCATCAATAGCCATTTTGCGAAGATAAGCTCCCATGTTTCTGGTTTTGGAAAGTATCATCTTTTGTTTTATGAGTTTCCGTTCTTCATCCGTTACATAAAAATGTATTTCTTTATTTCTCTTTCTTTCAGCCATTAAAATTCTCCTTCCTGATATTTCGTCTTACTTGCATTAGTGGTTTTTCAATTTGGGGTAGGGGTCCCTAAATTGCCAGTTTTTCGGAAGTGCGTCCTCACTTCCTGTCCTTGCTGTTTTGCCCTCTGAATGATAAATTCAGAGGAAGAGGAGAAAAGCAAAAGAATTTAAGAAGCTTAACCAGTAGTACAGTATATAAAAATGTGATATGATTATTGTCAAGATATATGAATATCCAGAGGTGAAAAAAGATTGGATAGAGAAGAAATATTTGAATATGTGAAGAAACAATACGGAACAACACCGGAATATTTATGGAAGAGTTCACCGGACAGTGCGGTGCTTCGACATAAAAATGGGAAATGGTATGCAGTGATCATGAATGTAGAGAAATCCAAATTGGGATTAAGTGGTGATAGCACTGTAGAAATAATGGATGTTAAATGTGATCCGGAAATGACGAGCATGATTATCCAGACCTATGGATTCTTGCCAGGGTATCATATGAACAAGCGGCACTGGATTACAATTCTGCTTGACGGGACGGTAAGTGAATCAAAGATTTTGGATTTTTTAGATATGAGTTACGATTTGATTGATGGAGGATTTAAGTTAAAAGAATAATACATCGCAAAAATTACAAGCACTATTAAGAAGAAATAATCAGTCATGGAGGTAACCATATGAGTGAAAGATTGAATGTTGAAAGTATCAATGAAGTCCAAAAAGTTGAGAAAACCAATTCTTTGATGGAGAATACTCAAGATATTTTGCAAGAAACTCGTGCGTTGGTCGAAAGTAAAGATACAATGAGTGTGCCGATTACAGAGTTGTCAACATTGGGCGCTGCTGTATCTTCGCTTATCCCAGCGTTAAATACAGTAACACAAACAACAACTATTGCAGCAGATGGATTATATACGCTTGCAAATGCCGGTGTTGGGGATGTGTTGAAAGTAGCAAAGAATGGAAACTTTTGGGGTGCGTTTAAAACAGCTGACGGAGCTTCCAAGTTTGCACAACTTCAGGCAGCAGGACCAATTTCCGCAACAACACAGACGGTGGCTGCATTTAATCCGGCTACAATGCTGATGGCTGTTTCGTTATTTAGTATAGAACAGGAATTAGGAAAAATTGAGGAAATGCAAAAACAGATTCTTTCTTTCCTAGAAATTGAAAAAGAATCTGAAATTGAGGCAGATGTAGAAACCCTTATGGGAATTATCAATAAGTATAAATTCAATTGGGACAACGAGCATTTTGTTGCAAGTAATCATAAGTTGGTAATTGACATTCAGAGAACAGCAAGAAAAAATATGAATGCTTATCAAAAGAAGATTATGGAGATTTTAGGAAAGAAGCAGTATATCGTTGTGCAAAATAATGTGAACCAGGCTTACAGCAATCTTGAAAAGAAATTCAAGTATTACAGACTGTCACTTTATACATTTTCTCTGGCATCACTAATGGAGATTATGCTGAGTGGAAATTTTAAGGAAGAATATATCTCTGGGGTTAAAACTGAAATTAAAGGATTGTCTGATGCTTATAGAGATTTGTTTAATAAAGGATCCAGATATCTTGAAAAATTAAGCGAGGCATCTTTGGAATCGAATGTGTTGAAGGGAGTAGGAACAGCTGGAAAAACAGTCGGTAAACTTATTGGCAGTATTCCGATTATTGAGAAAGGACCTGTAGACGAGCTTTTGCAGGATGGAGGATCACATTTAAAGAAGAGTGCCGCTGGTATGGAGAAGAAAGTTGTCCATCATTTTGCAGCCCTTAGTAATCCGGGTACAACTATATTCATGGACAAGATGCAGGACATGATAAAAATATATAATCATACGGAACGGATTTGCTTTGATAACAAGAAAATATATTTAATTGCAGATTAGGAAGTAGCAGATTAATGTTGGCTCTAATATTTTAAAAACCGAGGATTTTACTCCTCGGTTTTTTGCTGGCAGGAAGGTCCATCGTCCAATTTGAAGATTTCTTCCACACCCATATCCAGATAATGGGCAAGTCGGATTGCCATTTCCAATGAGGGATTTCGTTCCCCTCGTTCAATTCTGCCGATGGTGCGGCTGCAGGAGCCGGTTGCTTCTGCAAGGTCTTCTTGAATGAGATTTCGTTCTATGCGAATATCTTTCAGGATATTACTGATCGCCATCCAATCACTTCCTTTATCTTTATTCTTATCTTAACAGCCGGTTTGAATGGCAGGGCTGCTTGCCTGTTATTGAAAACCAGGTATGTCAGAAGCATCACACTTTCCGACAACTTTTCCGAATATCTTAAAAGAATCGGATTCCTGAACTGCAATAGGTTTATATTTGGGGTTAAGAGAGATCAGGAATAATCCGTCCGGTTCATCATGGAGCTTTTTGATATAGGCATCGCCGTTAAGATAAAAGATTCCAATCTCACCATTACCAATACTTTCTTTTTTCTGGATCCATGCAATTTCACCATTGTGATATTCCGGTTCCATACTGTCTCCAGATATCCGGACTCCGAAGTCAGCAGTATCCGGAGCCAGATCACCGACCTCGTAGGATTCTTTCGGCGAATCTGTCAGGAAGTTTCCGGTACCAGCAGAAACAGCGTCTCCGAAAATATCCATGAAGATCTCTTTTTTGCGGAATGGAATAATGTCAGCAACTGTCGGCTCAAATAAACCGGAAGCTTTTAAAATTTTTGCATAATCTTTAATCTTGTCTTTACCTTCCTGGTTCAGCCCGTCCATTACGTTATAAGGATTTTTTCCAAAATAAGCATCATAAATATCTTCAATATCCAATAATTTGCAGAGAGTCAGAAAAACGTGAAGCCCAGGTTCTCTTGCATCGGTCTCCCATTTGGAGATAGCTTTAATAGTTACATCTATTCCTTGTTGAGAGAGTAGTTCCGCAAGCTCTGTCTGCGAAAGCTGTTTCTTTTTTCTGTTTTCTGCAATAATCTTGCCGATTGAACGCATATGTTCGCCTCATTTCTATAAAAATTCCGTTAGATTTCTATAGTGGCATTATACAACAAGATACATATAAAATCAAGATAAATCTCCGAAATGGAGAATAAACAACCAACATGTCAGTTGACTATCTCCATAATGTCGGATTATACTTACCATGCAAGGAATGATAAGAAAGCCGTACGGAGGTGATAACAGGATGAGGGACAGGACCATTTTACATAGTGACATGAATTGTTTTTACGCCAGCGTCGAGATGTTGCATCACCCGGAATTTGAAGGAAAACCCCTTGCCGTAGGTGGTGATCCGGAAGCAAGGCATGGGATAGTGTTGACAGCAAATTATATTGCAAAGAAATGTGGTGTAAAAACCGGGATGGCACTCTGGCAGGCAAAACAGGTTTGCCCGGAAATTATCTTTGTCCCGCCAAGAATGGATCTGTATCTCAGATTTTCTGGTATGGCAAAGGAAATCTATTCGGAATATACGGATAAGATTGAACCATATGGAATTGATGAGGCGTGGCTGGATGTTACGGAGAGCAGCAGTATAAAAGGAGATGGTATGCAGATCGCCCAGCAAATCAGTGAAAGGATCAAATACGAACTTGGAATTACAGTAAGTATTGGCGTTTCATGGAATAAGATTTTTGCAAAGCTGGGTTCAGATTACAAAAAGCCCGATGCGATCACTCACTTCCATCGTGGGAATTATAAGGATATTGCATGGAGGCTTCCTGCTTCAGATCTTCTGTATGTAGGAAGACAGACAAATAAGAAATTACAAAAATTAGGGATTCACACGATAGGTCAGTTGGCGCAGACCGATGAAAAGTTACTTGATAGCCATTTCGGAAAAATTGGATTAGTATTGTGGTCCTTTGCAAATGGTTATGATGAAGATCCGGTTTGCGTGGAAGGTTATGAAGCTCCGGTAAAGTCAATCGGGAATAGTACAACTACTCCGAGAGATCTGGAAACGGATCAGGATGTTTGGATTATCCTGATGGCATTGTCGGAAAGTGTTTCTGCCAGATTAAGAAAACATGGGTTTAAGTGTAATGTGGTGGAAATATCAATCCGTGATAATGGGCTGAACAGCATTACACGGCAGAAGCGTATCAGTCAGCCGACCAATATTACGGATGAGATTGTAAAAGCGGCATATGAATTATTCAAAAATCATTACAGATGGGAACATCCAATACGCAGCCTTGGTGTCAGAGGTTCTGATCTTGTAATGCAGGATATCCCGGTACAGATGGATTTATTTGATAATCAGCAAAAACGGGAAAAGTTAGAAAAGATGGATCGGGCTGTAGATGAGATCAGACGACGGTTTGGATATTTCAGTATACAGCGGGCTGCAATGTACCAGGATAAAGTCTTATCCCACTTGGACGCTGGTACCCATACGGTTCATCCACACAGTTATTTTCATGGATAATGGGAGGGATAGATTTGAAACAGACATTAACCAGAAAACAGGAAGAAAGTTATCAGTGTATCGTGAAATTTACCGAGGAACATGGATTCCCGCCAACAGTCAGGGAACTGGGAGAATTATTGGGGATTGCATCAACCTCAACAGTTTTTACGAGAATAAAGAAGCTGGAGGAAAGCGGATACATCCGGAGGATACCGGCATCACCAAGAGCAATAGAGATTTTGTAGCGGAGGTGACAGCATGAATAAGGTATATGTTGATGTGGTAGCGGAGTTCAGTAAAGAGGGCTGCCTGATTCCGATTTTGTTTGTCTGGGAAGACGGCAGAAAATATAAAATTGACAAAGTGCTAAAAGTGGAACGCTGCGCCAGCAGAAAAGCAGGAGGAGTAGGAACGATGTACACCTGTATGGTACAGGGAAAAGAGAGTCATTTGTTTTTTGAAGTAGATAAATGGTTCATGGAAAGGAAGGTTTCATAATTAAAGAGAAGAAAATTAACCGGCGGTGATAGTCACTTTCCCTTTATATCCCGTTGGTTTTACATAAGAAGCTGTATTCTGATCAGCCGGTATTTCCCACAAGTACCATTAGGAATATAGCTTCTGCAATGAGTAATGTAGATTGCTTTCCATCAAAATCATGGGGAAGGCGAACTGGTCTGCAAGACCTACCAGTTAGTGTGATTATTGATAAGGAGAAATAACGATTTATGACAGACAGAGATTATGCAATTAAATCAATGAAAGAGATTACATTCCAGATGGCAACCCACGCACAGGATTATCTGGAAGTAACAATGGACAGACATTATGAAGATATAAAAGCTTTGATGGTTAATTACCAGAAATTAATTTTGGAAAATAAGATGGTACTGGAAGAACTGGAAATGGAATGCCAGGAGAAGATCAATGAGGATATGGCATATGCATTGAGTTATCTTGACGCATATGGAAAACAGCTGAATGTGGTAAAACTGAAACATGAAATGAATAACCTGATGGTGATTTATGGATTGTCTGATATGGTTTACCGAGGTATCACATTGGTAAAGTACTATGCTCCGGACGGAGTAACACTCAGTGAGATCATCCATTCCTGTTTTTGCAGCCATTATAATAAAACTGATGTTGAGGTCCAGCAGGAACTTGGGATTGGACGTACATCCTTTTATAAGATGAAGAAACAGGCATTGAGGTATCTGGGATTTTATTTTTACGAGATTGTTGTACCGCAGGCAAAAAACAAAAGATTTAAACCGTCATTAGGCGTGGAAGAAGAGTAGGTGATTAGAATGAGATACGAAGATTCGATGGTAAAGGTAGCGGATGATATTATCCGGGAACAGCAGGCAGATAGTAAAGCCAGGAATAAAACACAGAAATGGCATGATGAGTATGCTACTTTGAAATTCTTCCGATTTATTTGCAGAAATGTTGGCAACCTCCGTGAAGGTGAGATTCAGCGGTTGATATGGAAACTGAAACAATCCGATAAAGAAGCTGTTGAGAAACATTTGAAAGGCTATGTGTGGGAATTCAATTATGAAAAAATGTATTCTATATTGACAGAGAATCCTGTCTGCGAGAAAGTCTGCCAGAAAAATGGATATTCCAGCTGGTATCATCTGATCAACCGCTATTGTGCAGAAGATTGTTAGAATGTGTTGGTTGTACGTGTGGTTGGTAATAAATAATTTGTAGAAAGAAATTGTGATTAGTTCTGTAGAACGATAACTTGTTTTGCGGCTTCTGTATATCAGGACAGACCATAGTTATACTAACTTTAGACCGAAAAATAGTTCTAAAGGAGGTGCTGCGATGGATCTGAAAGCTGTAGGACAGAGAATAAAGTCGGCAAGAGAAGCAAAAGGTCTGACTCAGGAAGATCTTGCTGCCATGGTAGAATTAAGTCCGACACACGTCAGTGTGATTGAACGAGGCTTGAAAGCTGCCAAGTTGGATACATTTGTTGCGATAGCAAATGCTCTGGAAGTTTCTGCAGATTCACTTCTGATAGATGTTGTGGCACATTCTGTAACAGGAGTAACGAATGAATTATCAGAAATGATCGGGAAACTTCCGAAAGAAGAGCAGAAAAAAATTATCAAAGCGGTCAGGATATTAACAGAATAAAACTTTTATTAAGAAGGGCGGAGGTCCTTCTTTTTTTGCGGTTTTTGTCGTTATTTGTTGGTCGAATAGGGATTATGTATTTACATGATCTATGCTATAGTAGGTCTATAGAACAAATACTAATTCAGAAGAGGAGGAGTAAAATGAACGGTAAAAATATTTTTGGAAAAGTTGCAGAAAAATACCACACTACGCCTGAAGAGGTGTATGATGAGATTCAGAAAGCGATTATTGACGGATTTAATAATCCAAATCCAGATGTGCAGGCAGAATGGAATAAGGTTGCTTGTAAAGGGGAGTATCCAACCCCAGAGGAAGTAATCGCCTATGCGATGGAGACATTAACGGCAGGACGGAGAGGATAAGTAAAGTGAAATTAAAAAAATCAAAGCTGTTATATTTATTGGTAGCAATGCTCCTGGTTTCGGGTTGTGGTCAAAAACATAAAGAAGGAGAACCTGATGTGATCAGCAGCATAAAAACCAATCGGGATGAAATCCTGACTGTGGTTGCAAATAGAGACAAGATTGAAGATAAAGAAAAATTAGCAAATCTACTTATAGAAAAATGTAAAGACAATTCTTTTCAGTCCGTCAAGTTTTCCATGGACAACGGTTATGCAACAAGTCTGGATATCAGTGTATATTACTGGAGGGATGAGATAGAAGGACAGGATCCGGTGATGGTAGTAGAATACAAACCTGTTGAATGGGGAAAAGATTATGATATTATGCAGGATCCGGATAAGTTTGAGTTATATATAGATGGCGAATTGATTGAATAATTACGAACGGTGCATAGACAAATAGTAGTCTGTGTGCCGTTTTTTTATCGTGTGAACTTTTCAGGGTAAAATATGTACGATTATCTCTTTGTGTTGTCCGGCAAATTAAATGATGTCCCATACGGCAGATTATTTCGCACCGATTTTGGATTTCTACAGATGTGTCAGTCACTTTAAAAGTAACTGTTTCTGCGAATTGTT
>NZ_JBQHUL010000032.1:0-46048 GCF_052065235.1 Blautia sp. HCP28S3_G10
TGCATTTTTCGTCATCATAAAAAACACCGCCCTTCTGATATTTATTATATCAGAAAAGCGGTTCCAACAATAGCAAAACCCTGCAAAAGCAGGGCTTTGTCTACAGTCTGCGGGGACGTTGGATCAACGCCCCTTCTTTTGCTTGTCAGAAGATAATACAGACAGAATCCAGAAAAGGAGTAGATTTTATGAATCAGCAGGACGACAAAAAGCCGGAAAAAGGTCCGGTCAGACAGGTAAAAATCTCATAAAACTTCTTCCGGCAGCTGCTGTGATTGCAGCAGTGACTGTTTCAGGATTACAGCCGGAAGTCAGTGCAGAAGAGACAACCAAAACGGTCAGTGGGCCAAAATCAGATGTAATCAATGCAAAAGAGCTGGAAAGTCTCCTGACAACAGCGTATTCCTATGACTATGCAGAAGTGCAGGAGGATTTTTCCTCAGAAGAGTCTTCTGACAGGCAGAAAGAAAAAACTTCAGCAAAGAAAAAAGCGAAGACAGGCGGAATCAAAAAGGGCGGTGCAAAAGTCCTTCCTGTAAAATCTGCTGCAGCTTCCGGTCAGGGACAGGGAACGACAACTACACCGACCACCAGTGTACCGGAAGACGGTTACAAAGATGGTACTTATCAGGGAAGCGGAACAGGATTCGGAGGAACGATCACTGTTCAGGTTAAAGTTTCCGGAGGTAAAATTACAGCAATTAATGTACTCAGTGCGTCTGGTGAAACAGGATCATATTTTGCATCAGCAAAAGGAGTTATCAGCAAAATGATCTCTGCCCAGTCCCCAAATGTAGATGCTGTCAGTGGTGCCACATATTCATCAAACGGTATTATTCAGGCAGTCCAGAATGCTCTTTCCAAGGCTGGAAACGGAGGCAAAAAGACCACCACAAAGAAGAAAAAAAACAAGAAGAAAACAACAGCAGTGGCTGTTACACCAACACCGGCACCAGCATCAGCAGCAACACGTCCGGTTATTGCAAAACCGACTACGGCGCCGGGACAGGAAGAGGAAACTGTTTACTTTAAGGACGGAACTTACACTGCAAAAGCCAGAGGATTCCAGGGGTGGGTAACGATTACAGTTACGATTGAAAACGGAAAAATAACTACAATTAAGAATACAAATGATGATACACCTGCATATTTTAAAAAAGCATGGAAAGCGATTTACCCTGCAATTCTTGAAAACCAGACAACAGATGGAATTGATACAGTCACCGGCGCCACTTATTCCTCAAATGGTATTCTTAATGCGGCAGCTGAGGCCATTTATCAGTCACTGTCAGTAAAACCGACGGCTACTCCTACACCAACGCCGACAGCAACGCCAACGCCAGGGCCGACTCTGACAGTGACCCCAGAACCGACAGTGACCCCGGAACCGACAGTGACCCCGGAACCGACAGTGACTCCTGAACCGACAGCTACTCCTGTGCCGACAGCAGCTCCGGAACCGACAGTAACACCGGAGCCAACATCAACGGTAACACCAACCCCGGCTCCTGCGAAGTCAGAGGAACAGAAACCAACCCCGACTCAGGCAGCAGAAGCAGACGAAAAAGAGACGGAAAAAACGGATAAGGAAGGAAAGAATTAAATGAAATACCATAGTTTTTACATGAGACTTTTGTGTCTGATTCTGGTCATCGGAGCCTTCATGGGATATGATTTTGTCAACAAAAACAACTCACAGGTACAGAAAATTACAGAGCTTCAGGACAGAGTTACAGCTCTCGAAAAACAGCAGACAGAAATGCTGACAGCAATTGATGAAGCGGCAAAAGCAAGAGAGGAAGCGGAAGCTGCAGCAGAGGAAGCGAAGGCTCAGGCAGCAGCTGCAAAGACAAAAGATAATTCATCAAAAGATACAGCAGAGAACACAGATGATGCAGAAAATATATACAAAGATGGTACTTATACAGGTTCCGGACAGGGATTTGGCGGAGCTGTTGAAGTACAGGTAACACTTGCAAATGACTCTATTACAGATATTCAGGTGACATCAGCTTCCGGTGAAGATTCAGCATATCTTTCCCAGGCGGAAGGTGTTATAAGCACGATAATTTCTGCCCAGAGTACAGATGTGGATACTGTTTCCGGTGCAACTTTCAGCTCTACAGGAATAATAAATGCAGTTAATGATGCTCTTGGAAAGGCAGAAAATCAATGAAAAAAAAGCAGAGAAAAGTCCGGCTGATAAGAGCTGCAGTCCAGCTTGTATTTTTCATTGCAGCACCTGCGCTGTTTTCCACTGCATTTGCAGGAATTAAGTCAATTTTTCAGGCAATAGCATCGCATCAGCCGATTACCTGGAATTCCTTCCTTGATGTTACAGGTGTACTTCTTCTGATAACAGTCTTTTTCGGACGTCATTTCTGTGGTTATGCATGCGCTTTCGGATCACTGGGAGATGCTTTGTATGAGGCAACTGTGTTTATCAGAAGCAAGATTTTTCATAAGAAAAAACGCCATGGTTATCCGGAAAAAGTGGTCAGGATACTGCAGAAAGTGAAATATATTCTGCTTGCTTTTATCCTGCTTTCTATCCTCGCAGGCTGGTATCCGAAGCTGCAGGGAATGAGTCCGTGGGATGTTTTTTCGATGCTGACAGCCAGAAGGCTTCCGAATGCCTCCTATAAAATTGGAATTATTCTTCTGATTCTGATCATGGTGGGAATGTGTACACAGGAGCGCTTTTTCTGTCAGTTTCTGTGTCCGATGGGAGCAGTATTTGCAATGATGCCGATTTTCCCGTCTGCATTGTTTCACAGAGACCGCTCAAAATGCCCTTCCAAATGCGGCGCCTGCAAGAAACGCTGCCCCGCACATCTGGATATCGACGGGGATACACCACTTTCAGGAGAGTGTATCTGCTGTCATGCCTGCCAGGCAGCCTGCCCGAGGCAAAACATACAGATCGGAGAAGGGGAAGAAACGAAAGAAGTACAATAACAAGTATTCAGGGAAAAGTTAACACAATACAACTTGAAGACGATTTCATTCTATGGTAAAATACCATCGTATCAAGCTGGAAATAAAAACGCATTCACTGAGAAATATGGTGGATGCGTATTTCTGTTATGAGGAGTCAGGAAACAGATGATAAAACGAAACATATACAAATCTGTATTGGGAGCGATAGTTGCCAGCAGCATGATTTTGGCATCAGTGCCGGTAATGGCAGATACAGAAGTGCAGAAATATACAAACACAGATTTTGCTATGGATACAGTAGTATCAGAGACACTTTATACAACCGGTGATGATCTTAACGCCTCTATCGGAGAGAAACTCCGGGAAGTTGAGACAGGACTTCTGTCATGGACAGAGAGCGATTCTCAGATTGCCAAAATCAATTCCGCAGATGGGAAAACAGTCGAAGTATCTGATGAACTGGCAGGATATTTAAGGCAGATATGTCAGCTTGCTGAGGATTCAGATGGTGCATTTGATCCGACACTTGGGCAGGTGATCCGTCTCTGGGATATAGAAGGAGAAAATCCTCATGTACCGGATCAGAAAGAACTGGATGCCCTTATTGAAAATGTAAATTACAAAAATATTGTGCTGGACGGAAACAAAGTAACTCTGAAAGACGGAGCAACACTTGATCTGGGAGCGGCAGGAAAAGGTATCGGATGTGATGTTACAGCTTCTTATCTGAAAGAACAGAAAGATGTAACAGGTATGATCCTGAATCTTGGCGGCAGCAGCGTGATGGCCTATGGGGAGAAGCCGGATCAGTCTCCGTGGAAGGTGGCAGTTACAGATCCTCGAGATACAGAAGGGGATTACCTTGGAGCAATTACAATAAAGGGCGGTGAGTTCCTTTCTACGTCAGGAGATTATGAGAAATTTTTCATGGAAGATGGCAAACGTTATCACCATATACTGGATCCGAAGACGGGATATCCGGTGTGGAACGGACTGACTTCTGTGACAGTAGTCTGCGATAACGGACTGCTTGCAGATGGACTGTCAACAGCATGTTTTGTGCTTGGACTTGAAAATGCTCAGGCATTACTTGAGAAGTATGATGCGGATGCGGCTTTCGTAGATGAAGATAAAAATGTTTATCTTACGTCAGGCATGAAAGAAAGATTTGAACTGATGAAAAACACATATACAATAAAGAAGATTAAATAACAAAAAGCGGATTCATGTCAGAAATGAATCCGCTTTGTTACTTCGCCTGTAAGAATACCGATAAGTACACCGGTAATAACACCTGAAATGATAAGAACCGGTGCATAATAAAGAAGGCTTTTGTTTTCTACGATCAGGGCAGCTACGATCAGCTGTCCGATATTATGGGACACACCACCGGCAACGCTGATGCCCAGAAGACTGAAGCCGGACTTTTTTTCCATAAAGGTCATTACAGTAAGACTTAAAGCTGCGCCGGCCATACTGTAAAGAATACTGAACATATTTCCGAACATGAATCCGATCACAAGGATTCTTACCATGGAAACCAGAACTGCCTCTTTCCAGGTATATTTTTCAAGGATAAAGAGGACCGCGAGGTTGGCAAGACCAAGTTTGATTCCCGGAATTCCGGCAAAAAAAGGAATCAGGGATTCGACATATCCGAAGATGATTGCTATGGCGGCAAAAAGCCCCATGTAGGCGATTTTTTTCTGATTCATAATTTATACAGCCGTATCGAAATCCGAAGAATTGTCTTCAGCGTTATCGGCTTTTTCTCCTTCTATTACTACTTTGTTTGGAAGACAGACAATGGTTCCACCCGCACTTCCGACCGCTTTCTGTTTCATGCACAGATGATCCGGACAGTCTGCCTCGATCATTTTCACCTGTCCGTCTCTGATCTCGCAGACATTTGTGTCTCCAATAGAAATGATCTGATCTTTTGAAAGAGAATAAGTACCGTATTCTTCTCCGTTTATAGTGATGCGGACAGTTCCATAATTTCCTCTGCGTAATAAATACATACCGGCCCAGAGCACCAGGGCAAATATCAGAATTCCTGCAATAAAAGCAATTTCTTTTTTCTTCATAAATCCCTCTGTTTGAAGATTGATAACGTGAAACAGCAACACAATTTATCATAGCATATCGAAGTCGTTATGACAAGAAGCAGTTAGAAGCAACAAACATAAACCAAGGTAACTGTTCACTTGTAATATTCCGTGACTTGTTTACAGAGAATATGCATGATACAATAAAAACACTACTGCTCTGCTAAAATACAGACAGTAATATATGAAATTATAATGCATCATCAGAAAAAGGAGAACATCTATGACATCTTCATATTTTTATACGGGCATTATATGTGCAGTATTCTGGGGAATTTATTTTCTTCGGAAAAAAGATACGGTGTTGTCGTTTTCAAAATCAACACTGATTATTTTCTATATACTGACAAGATTTGTGCCAGTGGCAATGACGCAGGATATACCTGCAGGCACATGGAGAAATTTTGCGTTGGAATGGATTATTATTCTGGCAGGCATTTATTATATACGAAAGAAAAAATCTTCTGCGCTTACCAGCTGCATATGCAGTTTCTATCTGTTCCAGCCAGGGATTATTCTTGGAATTCTGACAGGAAACCAGCTGTTTTTACCTGCAATGTTTGTTACACTGGCAGTCTTATGTATCCTTGATACTGTTATAAAGAAACAGGGAGGAAGTCTGCTGGCATTCAGCGATGAATATTTGCTGGTCACTATCGGAAGCCTGGGACTTTTTGCAGCAGTTCAGATTTATGATCAGCACTGGAATAATATTTCAGACGCAGAAGAAATTCCGGTTTTATATATTGTATCAGTAACACTTCTGATTTTTGCGATTGTGAGATGTTCTTATCGGATTATCAGTAAAAAGACTTTTTCAGAGCATCTGAAACCTTATATAGTGGAAAAAACCTGTGACTGTGAAAAACGACCGGTACTTTCTACAAGAGACATGGTTATTATGATCTGTATTACACTGGCTTTTGCAGTAACGGCTTTTGTGAACCTCGGATCTGTCAGAACTCCGGAAACATATCGGACGCTGAATTATGATGTGGCTGGAAATAATGAGATTGTTCTCGGGTTTGATTCAGATGTTTATATATCAAAAATATACATTTATCTTGGATATACCGGAAAGACCGTGATGTCTTTTTCAAGTCTTGAAGAGGGAAGCAATGATTGGGAAGTCTTTGAGAGCAAGCATGAACTTTCAAGTGCTTTCTGCTGGAATGAAGTTCCGGTAAACCGTTCTCTGAACAGACTGGGAATGGTTATTACCGAAGACAAAGAAGCATCCATACATGAAATCGTGTGCCTGGATGCCAATGGAAATCGTATCCTTCCAACAAATGCATCATATTATAAAGAACTTTTTGACGAGCAGGGACTGTTTCCGGAAGAACTTCGTACAAGTTATGATCAGACCATGTTTGATGAGGTGTATCATGCCCGTACTGCGTATGAATTTATTCACGGACTGTCTATTTATGAAAATACGCATCCACCGCTTGGAAAAATTATCATTGGTCTGGGAATCCGGGCATTTGGTATGAATCCGTGGGGCTGGAGATTTATGTGTGTGATCATGGGAACGGCAATGATCCCTGTGATATACCTGCTGGCTTTTGCAATGTCTGCAAGCACTGGTACAGCATGTTTTACAACGGTTCTGCTTGCAACGGAGTTTATGCATTTTACATTGTCAAGAATTGCAACCATTGATATTATCGTTGCATGTTTTGTACTGTTGATGTTTTTCTTTATGTATTGTTTCAGCAGGTGCTGTGGCTCATTCAGGAATTTTAACAGGCAGGTACTGTTTCTGCTTTTGTGCGGAATTTCGACAGGACTGGCGGCAGCAACAAAATGGACCGGACTTTATGCTACTCTGGGGATTGCAGTGCTGTTTTTTGTGGGACTTTTTTCCAAAGTAAAAAATATCAGGCAGGAAAAGAAATATCTGTCTGTGTTGTTTGCATGCTGCCTTGCATGTTTTATTCTGATTCCAGGCTGCATTTATCTGTTGTCATACATACCGTTTACAAAAGTTTACACGGACAAAGGCCTGCTGGCATCGGCAGTTTCGAATGCTCAGCTTATGTTTACTTATCATTCAGATACAGTTTTTGAACATCCATATTCATCGGAATGGTATTCCTGGCTGGCTGATATCCGGCCTTTGATGGATTCATACACGACAGTTGATGCTGAACATCTACGTACAATTGTTACTTTTGGAAATCCTTTGATATGGTGGGGAGGACTAGTGGCACTGTTCCATCAGGTTTATCTCTGGTATTACAGAAAATGCAGAAACGCCCGATATCTGGTTATTGCATACTGTTCGGTGTTGTTTCCGTGGTTCTTTATTCACAGGACTGTGTTTATTTACCAGTATTTTCTCGCTTCCAATATTCTTGTTGTGATGATAGGCAACTCGCTGCATCATATAAAACGAAAAAAGATCGCAATGCTGCTGTTCGGAGGGATTTCTGTGGCACTGTTTATTATGTTTTATCCTGTGCTGGCTGGTGTTGCTGTCAGAACTGATTTTGTAAAAAGAATTCTGCAGTGGCTGCCGACATGGACGATGTCATTTTAGGCTGTTATGAAAAAGCAATCATTTTAGAGGACATACATATGAAAAAACAAAATACAATCTGCTGGAGGGCAGGGATTGATGTAACGCTTGCGGTATGCTTTATTTATATGGTCAGCCGGCTTACAGAGTTATATGAACATCCGATAATAATCCAGATTGCAATGGTGGCAGCACTGCTTGGGTGCTGCCTGTATATCTGGAGAAAAAAGCCCGATGAAAAGAAAATCTGCACGATTTTGATCATCATGGGAAGTGTCATGCGCATCGGATATATGTTGTATACAGGCTGTGAAGAGCGGCAGCATGATCTCTGGGACCTTGACAAAAGTGGTTATGGTCACGCAGCATATCTGCTGACTTTAATAGAAGACAGGCATCTTCCGGAAACCAATCAGGTTCAGATGTATCAACAGCCGATGTTTTATTTCCTGGGAGCTGGAATTTCTGGTTTTATAAACTGGATTCTGGGGTCAAAAGAGGCATATTTTCTGGTGGATGCTGCGAAAACAGTGTCCTGTGCAGCCTCGTGTATATGCCTTCTTCTATGCCGCAGGATTGGAATTCTTTGCGGTCTGAGAGAAAAAGAAATGAAATATGCCCTGATGCTTACTGCTTTTCTGCCGGCTTTTTATATTGCAGGAGGAACAATTTCACCAGACGCACTTGTGGCCATGTTTATGCTTCTGGCATTTGCACTTACTTTACAGTGGTTTAAAGATCCGGGCTGGTTAAATACAGTTCTTCTGGCAGTTGTATATGGACTTGGAGTTCTTACAAAGATTTCCTGTGGAGTTGTGGCACTTATGACAGCGATTCTTTTTGTCTGGAAATTTATTACTCAGATAAAAGCAGGGATAAAAACAGCCGGGATGCTTGTATGCAAATATGTGGTATTCGGGCTGATTGCGCTTCCTCTGGGATTGTGGTACAGCGTTCGCAATTATCTGCTTTTTGGACAGCCGCTGAATTATGTGCTGCCGATAAGTGAGGACTCCTGGCTGTACAGAGGAAACTGTTCTGTTGTGGAGAGATTGTTTCTTGTCCAGATATCAAATTTTTTCGGCACACCATATGTGGATTTGAATACAGATTATAATGCTCCCGCATATTATCTTAAATCCTCACTTTTTAATGAATTCAGATACAATGTACCAGGCTGGATACCAGTCGTACTGCTTATGTGTGCTGCAATATGTGCGGCAGCGTGTCTGGTGGCATTGATCTGGCAGATCATGCGTAACCGTAAAGATTTTTACTGCAGCATTGTGGCTGGTATGAGCGTGCTTTATTATGCAAGCATTTTGTTTTTTTATCTGCAGTATCCATTTGCCTGCAGTATGGACTTCAGATATATGCTGTTTCTTGTGATTCCACTTTCAATATTATTGGGAAAATATATACAATACCATGAAAAAACTGCAGCATGGATCAGAACAGGACTTTGGGGTCTGGCTGTCAGCTCGTGTGTAATGTATGTGCTGGCTGCTCACAGGTAATATCCCGAGACATACGGGTCAAAATCCCATCACCGAAGGTGATTTGGAATGGATTTAGACCAAGTTGCTGTGAACGGAGTGAACAGTAACGAGTAAAGCAGGTGGACACACTTTATTTAAGAAATATTCATTGTTTTCCACGTAGGAAAGTGGTAAAATAGTATGGATTTCTTAAATAGGTAAAATACGGATGATTTCGTATATAGAGTTATCAGAATAAAATAAATGGGAGTTTACTATGAACGTTTTTTCTAAAGTATTCGGAACACGTAGTCAGCGCGAAGTAAAGCGTATCATGCCTCTGGTAGAAAAGACAGAGTCTTATCGTCCGGAGATGCAGAAATTGAGCGATGAAGAGCTGAGAGAGAAGACAAGAGAGTTCAAGAAACGTCTGAGCGAAGGCGAGACATTGGATGATCTTCTTCCGGAAGCTTTTGCCACAGTACGTGAGGCAGCTAAACGTGTCCTCGGAATGGAACATTATCGTGTACAGATCATTGGTGGTATTATTCTTCATCAGGGTCGTATTGCAGAAATGAAGACAGGTGAAGGTAAGACATTGGTATCTACACTGCCTGCATATCTGAATGCACTGGAAGGTCGTGGAGTCCATATTGTAACAGTCAATGATTACCTGGCAAAACGAGATGCTGAGTGGATGGGTAAGGTTCATGAATTTCTTGGACTGACAGTTGGCGTGGTTCTTAATGATATGAAGCCAGAAGAGCGACGTGAAGCATATGGCTGCGATATCACATATGTAACCAATAACGAACTGGGATTTGATTACCTGCGTGATAATATGGTTATCTATAAAGAACAGCTGGTTCAGAGAGATCTTCATTACTGTATTATCGATGAGATCGACTCTGTACTTATTGATGAGGCACGTACACCTCTGATCATTTCAGGACAGAGTGGAAAATCTACCAAGCTTTATGAAGTCTGTGATATTCTGGCACAGCAGCTGGAACGTGGAGAAGCAAGCCATGAAATGACTAAGATGGCAGCTATCATGGGTGAGGAAGTTGTTGAGACAGGTGATTTTGTTGTCAACGAAAAGGATAAACTGGTCAACCTGACTGATCAGGGCGTAAAGAAAGTCGAAAAATTCTTTAATATCGATAACCTTGCTGATCCTGAAAACCTTGAGATCCAGCACAACATTATTCTTGCTCTTCGTGCACATAACCTTATGCACAAAGATCAGGACTATGTTGTAAAAGACGATGAAATTCTTATTGTAGATGAATTTACCGGACGTATTATGCCGGGACGTCGTTATTCTGACGGCCTTCATCAGGCAATTGAAGCGAAAGAACATGTTAAGGTTAAGAGAGAGAGCAAAACTCTTGCAACTATCACATTCCAGAACTTCTTTAATAAATATGACAAAAAAGGCGGTATGACAGGTACAGCTCTTACCGAAGAAAAAGAGTTCCGTGATATTTACGCAATGGACGTTGTAGAAATTCCTACCAACAGACCTGTACAGCGTAAAGACCTGGAAGATGCCGTTTACATGACAAAGAAAGAGAAATTCAATGCAGTTGTAGAAGCTGTCAAAGAAGCTCATGCTAAACAGCAGCCAGTACTGGTTGGTACCATTACGATTGAGACATCTGAACTTATCAGCAGAATGCTTCGCCGTGAAGGTATCCCGCACAATGTACTGAATGCGAAGTTCCATGAACTGGAAGCTGAGATCGTAGCTCAGGCAGGTCAGGCAGGAGCAGTTACAATTGCGACTAACATGGCTGGTCGTGGTACTGATATCAAGCTGGATGATGTGGCAAGAGAAGCCGGTGGTCTGAAAATCATTGGTACAGAGCGTCATGAATCCAGACGTATTGACAATCAGCTGCGTGGACGTTCCGGTCGTCAGGGAGATCCGGGTGAATCCCGTTTCTACATTTCTCTGGAAGATGATCTGATGCGTCTGTTCGGATCTGAGCGTCTGATGAAAGTATTTACATCTCTTGGTGTTGCTGAGAATGAACAGATCGAACATAAAATGCTTTCCAATGCAATCCAGAAAGCACAGGAAAAGATCGAGTTCAATAACTTTGGTATTCGTAAAAATCTTCTGGATTATGACCAGGTTAACAATGAACAGCGTGAGATTATCTACAAAGAACGTCGTCAGGTACTTGATGGTGAGAATATGCGTGATGCCATCTATAAGATGATCACAGATATAGTAGACAGCACAGTAGACATGTGCTTCTCTGATGATGTTGAATCTACAGAATGGGATCTGAATGAGTTTAATACTGCATTACTTCCAATCATTCCAATCGAACCGCTTACCGAAGAAAAGGTTAAGGGCAAGAAGAAAAACGAGATGAAACATTTCGTTAAAGAAGAAGCAGTAAAACTTTACGAAGCAAAAGAGGCTGAATTCCCGGAAGCAGAACAGCTTCGTGAACTGGAACGAGTTGTTCTCCTGAAGAGTATTGACAGTAAGTGGATGGATCACATTGATGATATGGAAATTCTTCGTCAGGGTATTGGTCTTGTAGGATATGGCCAGAGAGATCCGGTTGTTGAATATAAGATGAGTGCTTTTGAAATGTTCAACAGTATGATCACATCTATTCAGGAAGACACAGTACGTATGCTGTATCATGTACATGTAGAGCAGAAGGTTGAACGTGAACAGGTAGCAAAAGTTACAGGAACTAACAAAGATGACAGTTCTGTAAAGAAACCTGTTCAGAGAAAAGAAGATAAGATTTATCCAAATGATCCGTGTCCGTGCGGCAGTGGTAAGAAGTATAAACAGTGCTGCGGACGGAAATTAATGAAAGCATAAGATAAGGTGTGATATATTACGGAGCACCCTCTCATATATTGATTCACAGGTAACCGGATAACGGTCTGGCGAACTAACTGCCAATTATGACTAAACATTCTCTCAGGAGTGCCTTCGAGAATGAGTCATCGTAGGCAGTGGATTTTGCCAGTACCTAAAACCATCCGGAAATAACCTGTTCTTCAAATATATGAGAGGGTGCTCCTGTCTATATCATGGGCACGGGAGACCGCGCGACGCGCCAGATAAGGGAAGAAAATGTCACAAACACTGAAGAAACGACATTACCAACAAGGGAAAGCAAAACAAGTAAAATTTGATGTTTTACAGACCGATTCATTGATAATTCCATGAGGGAATTACAATTGATCGGTCGTGAACAGAAAGAAATCCCAGTATACCAGGGGAATTCCTGACATACTGGGATCTGTGTCTTATATATATTTAGAAGAATTTTGCAATTGTATCAAGTTCTCTTCTCTTCGGGCGGGCTGGTTCTTCAGCAGGAACACCTACTGCAATAACAGAAACAATTGTTTCTGTCTCTGGAATTTCGAGCAGTTCTCTGATTTTGTCAGCGTCACGGATACCCATGATCAGCGTACCAAGTCCCATCTCAGCAGCTTTCAGAACAAGATTTTCATTCTGGAGACCAAGGTCATAACAGCCCCAGCCGTTACCGAGTTCATTATCCGGCATACCGTCTGGCTGGAAACCAGCACGATTATGAACAAAAGCAGTAACAATAAGAGCAGCGTGTTTGGATTTTACTGCATTATTTGCACCAGGAAGACAGTTCTGACGGATTTTTTCAGTAAGATCATCTGACATAACGCAATAATAACGGCCGGTCTGAGAGTTTTTCCATGAAGGAGCTTCCTGAGCCGCATGAATCAGTTCCTCAATCTGTTCCTTAGTAACTTTGGAATCAGCACTATATTTACGAACAGTTCTTCTGCTTTCTATCAATTTCTGAAATTCCATAAACAAAAACCTCCTAAAAAAATATATTAAAAATAGCATACAGAATAGAAACTCTGTATGCCATAATTATGCCATTATCTGACAAAAAATGCAATTCTCATCTTATCTGATAAACAAATGGGCAGAGTAGGCGTTACTGTTCACAGGTAATATTCCGCGAGGTGTTTTGCCATGAATATGGCAAAATCCCGAGACATACTTATTTTCCGGCTTTACGTGACTCACGTTTGGCTTCCAGGTTGGAAACAACCATTGTACAGGCTGCATCACCTGTAATATTGACAGTAGTACGGCCCATATCAAAGATACGGTCAACACCTGCAACAAGTGCAATACCATCAACAGGAAGACCAACAGAGGTAAGTACCATGGCAAGCATGACCATGCCTGCGCCAGGAACACCTGCAGTTCCGATAGAAGCCAGTGTAGCAGTCAGAACGATAGTCAGCATCTGTGGAAGTGTCAGCTGGATACCATAGCAGGAAGCGATAAAGATCGCACACACCCCCTGATAAATAGCAGTACCGTCCATGTTGATCGTCGCTCCCAGCGGAAGAACGAAAGAGGCAACTTCACGTTTTGCACCAAGTTTTTCTGTACATTCCATATTGATCGGTAAAGTTCCGACAGAAGAAGCACTGGAGAATGCAAACATGATAGCAGGAAGCATGCCCCTGAAAAATTTCAGTGGGCTTAAGCCGCCCATAGTTTTGACAGTCAGGGAGTAAACGACCAGTGAATGAACAATATAACAGATGTAAGCTGCCAGAAGTACCATCGCAAGAGATCCGATAATGGCAGGACCATTAGAAGCGATAACCGGACACAGAAGACAGAATACACCGATTGGTGAAAGCTTCAGGATCATTTCCATGCATTTCATGAAAATTTCGTTAAGATCATTGAATGCGTTTACTACGCGTATATTTCTCTCACCTACAAGAATGATAGCAAATCCAAGAAGGATCGCCATAACGATGATCTGAAGCATGTTGGCTTCTACCATAGGAGATACGAAGTTGGATGGAAAGATATTGACCAGTGTATCCATGAAGGAAGTTGCCTCAGCTGCTTCATAAGTTAGATCTGTGGTAGCCACAACAGGAAAAAGTCCCTTAAAGAGATTACCTCCGACAAGACCGATAGTAACAGCGAAAGCAGTGGTGCACAGATAAAATACAACAGTTTTCAGTCCGATAGCACCGACCTTTTTGATGTCACTCATGGAAATGATACCGCACATAATAGAGAACAGTACAATCGGAACGACAATAAATTTGACAAGGTTCAGGAAGATAGTACCGAATGGCTTGATATAGGATTCGGCAAAGGCAGCATGGTTCTGCATAAGCAGACCTGCGATGATGGCCAGTATAAGTGCAATAAAAATCTGCATGGCCAGAGACATTTTTTTCTTTTCTTTCATTTGAATTTCCCCTCTCCAAAAATATTTTGAAAAAAGGAGACAATGCACCTGCTACAATGTCTCCTTTGACAATTTATTTTAACATGACTCGACTGTAAAAACAATGAAAATATGATAGTTTATCGTTATTGTTACTGTTCACAGGCAATGTCCCGCGAGGTGTTTTGCCATGAATATGGCAAAATCCCGAGACATACGGGGCAAAATCCCATCACCGAAGGTGATTTGGAATGGATTTTGACCAAGTTACTGTTCACAGCAGCTGTAAGCGTGCCACAGATGAAGAAAAATAACCGTTATCACTGCAATCAGGATTCCGTCAAAACTCTTGGACAGATTTCGCACAGCCACAGATTTTTTGCCAAGTACGATGACAAAATAAACAGCACATCTGCTCATCTCCAGATATAAAAGGCAGAAAACAGACAACAGTAAATCTTTTGTGCTAAGGCCTTTTTCCAGGCAGAGATAAAGGAAAAAGGCTGCCACGTATACAAGGATCAGATAGTCGGTGCCGTTTTTGTACATCCAGAAAGTTGACGCTGCGCATGCCGGAACATAAAGTACCAGGGAATTTTCTGATGCATGACATTTCTTTCTCAGATAAAAATATCCGGCAGCAGTAAAAATAATTCCGACAATCATATTCAGAAGAAGAACCACAGTGGAATTTATTCCTGCAAGCTGAAGAAAACTGAACATACCAAGATACTGTTTCGCAGAAGCGGTTCCGCTGGATAAAGTTTCTTTCAGAAGAATCAGAGGGGAAGTGCCCGTGATCACAGCAGTAGTGATCCATCCGAGAATATCAATAGCTGCCGCAGTAAAAAGCGGTTTCCATTTGCGATTCAGAAGCCAGACCAGGCAGATGATCATGGAGATCTGTGGCTTCATCATTGCAAATCCCATACAGATACCGGCAATCCACGGATTGGAGTCAGTGAGACATATGGCAAGAATTCCAAGGCAGCAGATGATCGCACCTGCGTTTCCGTAGCGGAGGGAATACATGAAACTGAAGTGTCCTCCGATAAGCAAAATCAGCAGGAGTATAAATCTGCCGGAAAACTGTCGGCGGAATTTACGATAAATAACAGTGGCTGTAACTGCATAAATAACAAAATGAAGAACCCAAATATATATCTGGGCGATTTCAACAGGCAGAAATGCACCATAAAAAATGCTCCCAAAAACACAACACCATGGTACTGTCGAAAAACCTTTGGGAATTCTGCCCACGGATTTCAGTAAAGTGTGCTGTCCGATCAGTGGAAACGGATCATAGCCAAGCAGAGTATAGCGACTGATCCTCCAGTGTCCTTTCAGATCAAAACCTGTATATCCCAGATAAAAATATAGGATAATACACGAAGCGATACAAAGTACAAGAAGACCGGCGAGAAGCCGGAATCTTTTTTGCTGTATATTGGATTTCATATCAGATACTCCATTTCTTATATTGTCTGCGTCGGGCAGAAGGTGTGGATT
The DNA here is from genome assembly GCF_052065235.1 of Blautia sp. HCP28S3_G10. Taxonomy (NCBI): domain Bacteria; kingdom Bacillati; phylum Bacillota; class Clostridia; order Lachnospirales; family Lachnospiraceae; genus Blautia; species Blautia sp. HCP28S3_G10. Next base: position 15,803 of record NZ_JBQHUL010000032.1, read on the forward strand.
TCAGAATCAGATAATCTGTTCCGGCATTGATCGCACATTGGCCATCTTTTTCCTGACGGTCGCCGATCATCAGGACATCTGAAGGATTCAGGCTGTTTTCCCGGAGAATCAGAGAAAGTCCTTCCGGATTTGGTTTCAAAAAAGAAAAACGTATATTATCAGGATAATAAAGCCCGTCGGCATTAAATCCCAGTATGCGACTTTTATCTTCAAGAGGATAGTCGGAATAAAAGTAGACCTTGTGTCCTTTTTTCTGCTGTGCTTTCAGAAAAGCCAGAAGCCTCTTATCACGACTTTTGTATACGGCAGAAAGAGGACGTTTATACATCCATTCCTCAATAATGTGGTCTACTTTTGCCGGGGTAAAATGATGTTTTTCTGAAAGAAGGAAGCGGATCCTGCTTTCACAGTCTGCTTCCTTCAGTAATTCATCAGATTCTCTTAAGTGTCGGTAGTCTTTCAGGAGAAAGGCTTCTTTCCAGTTAGTTATATGCGACAGATAATAACCTGCCATCTGAAATAACATGGAAAGCCGCATGGGATATTTGTAATATAAAGTCCCATCCATATCTACTACATAGGTCTGATAATCTTTGATTGATTTCATCTTTGTTTTGTTCATATCAGAGTTTGATAAGATCCTTTCCTACCATCCATTCCAGTCCGGGAATGTGAACCATCATAAGGATACAGGTGATCACGATAAAAGCCAGAAGATAAAGCATCAGGCCTTTTTCGTGGAAAAGTTTCTCCGGTTTCTGTGCACAGGAATCTTCTTTGTAGCTGATATTCAGATACAGGCTGAAAAGACCACACAGAATCGGAATATCAATGATCAGTTCAGATTTATACTTGATCATGAAGATACCGCAGAAAAATACAGACAGAAGTGCATAATAAAATGCAGATATCAACAGAGATTTTTCTGTATAATACTGGAAAGATTTGCGGTAATGCCCTGCAAGATCTTTGTTATCGATCATACGATATTCAGAGTAACGTTTTGTTGCCATCAGAAATGCACCGCCCATCCAGTATCCGAGTACGATGCTTATTGGTGGCAGATAAAAAGAAGAAATGGAAAACCAGCCGATAAGAAGACGGATTGCATTATTAACAGATTCTGACAGTACGTCTATATAAGGAATTTCTTTAGTACGAAAAGGTTTTACGTTATAAAGAATTCCCATGATAAAGAGCCACAGTTCCATAAGAAATACCGGCATGGAAACGAACCAGGAAATAATAAGTCCGAGAGCTCCCAGAACCAGGTATTCAGTCATGACCCAGTGAAATTTCAGACGGCCTGACACAACAGGACGGTTTTTCTTGGTTGGATGGTATTTGTCAAATTCAGCGTCCAGCCATTCATTGATAACGTAGTTGGCGGAGGCTACAAAACAGGTGGAAATAAATGCCAGGATGATATCTGGTATTATGGAAGCCAGATTTACATCTTTTACCAGAAAAATGGCAAAAATCATTCCCGGGACTATAAACAACTGTTTGATCCAGTGATCGACACGTGCAATTTTTATATAATCTTTCATAAATTTGTTCCTTTTACTTTTTTTCTTCGAAAAGTATAACATAGCCATTTCTAAAAGTCTAGGATTGAGAAGGTGTTGTACCGAATTGCTTTTTGTAGGCACGGATAAAAGTGGTGTAGTCACGAAAACCACTCTGTTGGGCTGCCTTCAGTACGGGAGTTTCCTGACTGATCAGTGAGCGTGCCAGAAGAAGCCGTTTACTGGAGATATAGTTGTGTATCGTATAGCCGGTTTCTTCACGGAATTTTCGCATCATATGATATTTGCTGAAGAAAAATTTTTCCGACAGTGTATCAATGGAAAGATCCTGACTCAGATTTTGATTGATGTATTTAAGCAGTTGTTCTACCTGCGAATCTGAGGAATAAGATTTCTGATCAGCAGTGTATGTTTCTTTCAGGAAGATTCGATTAATATAAACCATAAATTGCGTGAAAAGTGATTCACACAGCAGATCATCACCAAATTTTTTGCTTTTGGATGCCTGTTCCAGTTTTAGGAGAAGTTCCCGGAGCTGTTCCTGAAGATCAGAATCAAGACGGACCAGGTTGAAACTGCGGTCGTTTGCTTTCTGGAAGCAGCTGTTCAGCTGGCTTTTTGCGATATCTTTACGTATCCATATGATAAAACGTTCATAGGGAACGGAGAAATCAATTTCCGGTTTGTGGATATCGCCCTGACTGACCAGAAGAATATCACGTGGTTTTAGATGATAGGCTTTTCCCTCGATATGATAGGTAACTTTCCCGGAAAGAAAAACCACGATTTTGTGAAAATCGTGATAGTGCCATTCAAACTCTCTCTTTGTCTGATCTTTAATATGAAACAGTCGGAATTCTTCTTTTAGATAGCCGGTTTTCTGTGACGCATACTGCAGATAATCCATGAAATCCTCCCTCATGTGAGATGACTTTATTATATAAAAATAAGGCAGGAAATGCAATGATGGCAGTCGAATTATGCCAAACGTTTTTTCTTGCAAATGCAAATATAAGGTGGTACAATATGTTCATCTTATTTGAGCGTTTTCTATGATGTTTCTATCGGGAATTCCAGTAGTTTAAGTCTAAGTTAAGAGTTGGTACTTGAAAGTTCAAAAAAGCAGATGTACAATCTGGATAAAAGCATTTTGTTCTTGAAAATAGAGAGGTATATGGCAAAGAAAGATGTTCTTTCAAAATGACAGCAATAAAGAACTATTGGAAAAATACATAGAGAAACATAAAGAGAACATTTACAGACAGGTCATTTCGGGACAGACTTCTGGTGGAGTATGGCTGCAAATAAATCCACCTTGTAAATAAGAAACGAATATAGTAGTATAGTTACTGTTCGCAGATAATATTCCGCGAGGTGTTTTGCCATAAAGATGGCAAAATCCCGAGACATACGGGTCAAAATCCCATCACCGAAGGTGATTTGGAATGGATTTTGACCAGGTTGCTGTGAACGGAGAGAACAGTAACGTAGTATAGACGGTAGATTAAATACATTGAAAGGGAAGGCTTTCCAGATGGAGAAATCACAGAAGATAATGAAAAGATGCGCTGCTGTTGTAATGGCATTTATCCTGACAGTATCAGGAAACGGATTGATGGTAAATGCAGCTACAGCACAGACAGAAGTTACAGTTAATGCAGGAAAAGTATATCAGAACAACAGACCATATACCGGCTGGTACAGTACGAAGGGGCAAAAGTATTATTCGGTTAATGGAAAGCGTGCAAAAGGATGGCGCAAAATAGGTGGCAAATATTATTATTTTGCCGGAAATTACAGACTTGCAGTTAATAAGATCGTTGGGTCAAAATCCCGTGGATATTATTATGTTGACGAAAATGGAATGAGAGTTACTACAAAGGAGATCAGACAGGCTGTTTCTTTTGTTATGAAGTATTCAAGTCCTAAGCTCAGCAGGCAGAAACGTCTGAAAAAATGTTTCCAGGCTTTGCTTAAATATCCATATCATCGTATGACTGACGGTGAACCATCTGCACGCAAAATAGCTTCCTGTGCCAGGTATATGTTTTCAGCAAAAAGAGGAAATTGCTATCGTTATGCTTCTGCAATGGCCTATATAGGAAGAGTTCTGGGATATGATACAAGAGTTGCAGTGGGGGCAGTTACAGCAAGAGGTCCGAAAGCCCCGTTATCTCCACATGGCTGGTGTGAAGTAAAAATCGGAAATACATGGAAAATGATCGACTGCAGTATGCAGAGAGCCAACATGAAAAGGAGTCTTTATCTGGTAACCCGCAAAAAATATCCGTATCGTCTGAAATGTAATAAGGAATATACAATGTCAGTACAAAACGGAAAAGTCAAATGGTCATAAATAACATAGATCCTTCTGGTGCTGAACGCAACGGAAGGATTTTTTTAACAATACAAAACGCATCTTTTGCAATATAAAACGCATTTTATTCTATATACATTGTAAAAATATCAGATATAATATGAATAAGTGAGTGCCACAGGTAATAAAACCGGGCAAAATGCAGGAAAGGCGGGAGTGAATAATGGCAGACTGTATTACAATGATCAAATATCAGGGACTGGGAAATGATTATCTGGTTCTGGATCCAAATAAAAACCGTGTACAGCTTCAGGGAAAGAAGATTGCACTGATGTGTCAGAGAGGATTTGGACTCGGAGCAGACGGTGTCCTTTACGGACCGGTTCAGATCAATGGGAAAATGGGCGTTCATATTTATAATTCAGATGGAAGCGAAGCCGCGATCAGTGGAAATGGTGTGAGGATTTTTGCAAAATATCTCATGGATCATGAATATGTAAAAGAACAGAAATTTACTATAGAAACTCTGTCAGGTCCTATTGAAGTGGAATGCCTGAATAACCGTGCAACAGAATTCAGAGTAAATATGGGAAAAGCTTCCTTTATATCAAGAGAGATTCCTGTTACCGGAGAAGTTCGTGAAGTAATCAATGAAACTTTCACCTTTAATAAAAAAGAGTATAAGGCAACATGTCTTACAGTGGGAAATCCACACTGCATTATCTTTACAGATAAAGTAACGCCTGAAATGGCGAAAGAACTTGGCCCATATGTAGAAAATGCAGATGAATTTCCGGAGAGAATGAATCTTCAGATCTGCCATCAGATTGACAGCGGAAATTTGGATATTGAAATCTGGGAACGTGGCTCCGGGTATACAAAAGCCTCAGGAACAGGGAGCTGTGCGGCAGCAGTTGCAGCGTATCGCCTTGGTCTGACAGAAAGCAGAGTAAATGTAAACCAGCCAGGTGGAATGATCCAGATTGATATTAAAGAAGACGGAACTGTTTATATGACAGGAAGTGTCGGTTACATTGCTGATATGAGTATTGCGGAGAGCTTTTTCTCATGATAAAAGTTCATAAATAGACCAAGTTGCTGTGAACGGAGTGAACAGTAAATTTCCGGAATTTTAAGGGAACGGTTTTGGCTGTTCCCTTTCTTTTTATAATATGGTAAGATATAGCCGATATTATTGCAAATATACTGGGAGGAAAACCATGAAACTTACAATGCTTGGAACTGGAAATGCAATGGTAACAGAATGTTATAATACATGTTTTGTCATACAGGATGGAGAAAAACACCTCCTGGTAGATGGCGGTGGCGGGAACACTTTGCTCCGTCAGCTGAAGCAGGCAGGTTTTGACTGGAAAGATATGCGGGAAATATTTGTTACACATAAACATGTAGATCACCTGATGGGAATTATCTGGATGGTCCGAATGATCTGCCAGAATATGAAACAGGGGCAGTATGAAGGGGAAGCCTGGATCTATGGTCATGATGAAGTGATCAGTCTCCTGAAAGATATGGCAGAGAAGCTTTATCCTGCAAAACAGACGCAGTTTATCGGAAAACGTCTGCATCTGGTAGTTGTAAATGACGGAGAAGAAAGAAACCTGATAGGACATAAAGTAACTTTTTTTGATATTCAGTCAACAAAAGCAAAACAGTATGGATTCTGTATGGATATGGGTAACGGTGAGAAGCTTACCTGTTGTGGAGATGAACCATACAACGAATGTGAAAAGAAATACGCGGAAAACAGCAAATGGCTGCTTCATGAGGCTTTCTGTCTTTTTGACCAGGCTGATCAGTTTCATCCCTATGAAAAACATCATTCTACCGCAAAAGATGCAAGCGAACTGGCTGCGCAGCTGAATGTGAAGAATCTGATACTATATCATACAGAAGACAAAAATATTTTCCGCAGAAAAGAACTGTATACAGCAGAAGGAAAGAAATATTTCAGCGGAAATATATACGTACCTGAAGACCTGGAAACAATAGAATTGTAAGAGTTACTGTTCTTGCAGTTTTAGGGCGAATGTGATATGCTGTTAACACTGGTGTTTTCGGACATAAACAGTATCCAGAAATGCTATCTTATATTATAGAAAGAAGGTGAAGCTGTGGTTGAATTAGATCAGTTCAAGAGTATTCTTGCAAACTACACAGAACCATTAGTGGAAGTGAGGGATTCACTTTGACCTCGCTAATAAAGAGCAGAAGGTCGAAGAATTAGAGCGCGAGATGGAAGCGCCGGATTTCTGGGACGATGCAGAAGTTTCCCAGAATAAAATGAAAGAACTCAAAAGTATGAAAGATGACATGGAAACATATCATAACCTGGTAACACAGATGGAAGATATGGAAACCATGATCGAAATGGGTTACGAAGAAAATGATCCTGAGATTATTCCTGAAATTCAGGAGATGCTGGATCAGTTTATTCAGGATTTTGACAATATCAGGGTTAAGACATTGCTGTCAGGAGAATATGACAGTGAAAATGCGATTATCAAACTGAATGCGGGAGCAGGTGGCACAGAAGCCTGTGACTGGTGTGGAATGCTTTATCGTATGTACAGCCGCTGGGTTGACCGTAAAGGATTCTCAATGGAAGTTCTGGATTATCTGGATGGAGATGAGGCTGGTATTAAATCAGTTACATTCCAGGTAAACGGTGAAAACGCATACGGATATCTTAAATCTGAGAAAGGGGTTCATCGTCTTGTACGTATTTCTCCTTTCAATGCAGCAGGTAAACGGCAGACATCATTTGTATCCTGTGATGTTATGCCGGATATCAAGAAGGATCTTGATGTAGAGATCAATGACGATGATATCCGTATAGATACTTACCGAAGCAGTGGTGCAGGTGGACAGCATATCAATAAGACATCATCTGCCATCCGTATTACACATTTTCCGACAGGAATCGTTGTACAGTGTCAGAATGAACGTTCACAGCACATGAATAAGGACAAGGCAATGCAGATGCTGAAAGCAAAACTGTATTTACTGAAACAGCAGGAGGCAGAAGCAAAGCTTTCCGGTATTCGTGGAGAAGTGACAGATATTGGATGGGGAAATCAGATTCGTTCCTATGTTATGCAGCCATATACTATGGTGAAGGATCACAGAACAGGCGAAGAAACAGGTAATGTTGATGCAGTTCTGGATGGAGCAATCGATCCGTTTATAAATGCATATCTGAAGTGGATTGCATTATCCCGTAAACCAGAATAGGTATCTGTAAAAATACTTGCAGTTCAGAGTCAGGTGTGATAACATATCCCTCGTAGGAACACAGGTGTCTTTTTTATACGGACACCCCCTGCGGGGGAAATCCATTATAAAGAACCTGTAATTAATATAGAATATGGTTTAAAATAGGATGGATCAGATGGAAAAATTGCAGGACAAAAATAAGTATTTTGTAGTAAGAGAGCGGGCTGTGCCGGAGGTATTACTTAAAGTAGTACAGGCAAAACGGCTGTTAGATTCCGGAAAGGTACAGACTGTACAGGAAGCGGCAGACAGGACGGGCATCAGTCGAAGCTCTTTTTATAAATATAAGGATGATATTTTCCCTTTTCATGAGCAGGCCAGAGGAAAAACAATTACTTTCATTATTCAGATGGATGATGAACCGGGGTTGTTATCTATGGTGCTTCAGACAATTGCTCGTTTCCATGGAAATATCCTGACAATTCATCAGAGTATTCCCATTAATGGTGTGGCAACGCTGACACTTAGTGTTGACATTTTGCCAGGGGAAGGCGATGCAGAATCGATTATTGAAGAAATTGAGCGTCGGGACGGAGTCCATTATCTGAAGATCCTTGGAAGAGAATAAGTAGCCGGAGGGCTTTTACAAAGGAGGAAAATATGATAAATATTGCAGTGTTAGGATACGGTACAGTAGGAAGTGGTGTAGTTGAGGTTATCAATACAAACCACAAAAGCATCAATAAACGTGCCGGTGAAGAAATAAATATCAAATATGTGCTTGATCTGAGAGATTTTCCTGGTGATCCGGTACAGGAAGTTCTTGTACATGATTATGAAGTGATCGCAAATGATCCGGAGGTAGATATCGTAGTTGAAGTTATGGGCGGAATTGAGCCGGCATATACATTTGTTAAACGTGCTCTGGAATCAGGCAAAAGTGTCTGCACATCTAATAAGGCACTTGTTGCAAAACATGGTCCGGAACTGATGGAAATTGCCCGTTCCAAAAACATTAATTTCCTGTTTGAGGCAAGCTGTGGAGGTGGAATTCCGATCATTCGTGCGCTGAATTCTTCACTGACAGCAGATGAAATTGATGAAATAACTGGTATTCTTAATGGAACTACCAACTATATGATGACTAAAATGAGTGCAGAAGGCTGCAAATTTGATGATGTGCTGAAAGAAGCTCAGGCAAAGGGATATGCAGAAGCAGATCCTACAGCAGATGTAGAAGGTTATGATGCCTGCCGTAAAATTGCAATACTTTCTTCACTTGCCTATGGTCGTTTCCTTAATTATGAGGATATTTATACAGAAGGAATTACAGATATCACACCAGAGGATATGGAGTATGCAGCAGAGCTTGGAATGACGATCAAACTGCTTGGAACAAGCCGCAAGGTAGGTGAAGATTCTTTCTATGCTATGGTAGCGCCGTTCCTGGTTGGACAGAGCAGTCCTCTTTACAGTGTAAATGATGTATTTAATGCTGTTTTTGTACATGGTAATGTTCTTGGAGATGCAATGTTTTACGGCAGTGGAGCAGGAAAACTGCCTACAGCAAGTGCAGTAGTTGCAGATGTCGTGGATGAGGCAAAACATCTTCACAGAAATATTATGACGAACTGGTCAAGCAAACCGCTGAAACTGATGTCAATGGATCAGGTTGAGGGAAGATTCTTTGTAAGGGTCAAGGGAACAACTGTAGAACAGGTAAAAGAAGTTTTTGACCAGGTTGAAATTGTTAATCTTAAAGAGCACCCGGGAGAATTTGGATTTGTAACTTCTGTCATGAAACAGGGAGAATACGAAACAAAGGCTGCAAAACTTAATGGCAGTGTTGTTACCATGATTCGTGTAAAAGACTGAAAAGTTGCATAAAATAAAAGAAATCAGCTACAGTGTATTATAACTGGCAGTATACAGTTCCGGGAGGAAATCATGTTAATAGTAAAGAAATTTGGTGGCACATCTGTTGCTAATAAAGAGAGAATCTATAATGTGGCAAACAGATGTGTGGAAGAATATAAAAAAGGTAACGATGTAGTTGTTGTTCTTTCAGCAATGGGAAAATATACAGATGAACTTATTACCATGGCTGAGGACATTAATGAAAAACCGCCGAAGCGTGAAATGGATATGCTGTTTACAATCGGTGAGCAGATGTCAGTTGCACTCATGGCAATGGCACTGGACAAACTGGGGGTGCCGGCAGTGTCCCTGAATTCTTTTCAGGTAGCTATGCATACTACCAGCGTTCATGGGAATGCACGTCTGAAGAGAATTGATACAGAACGTATCAGACGTGAATTGGAAAATCGTAAGATTGTTGTTGTTACTGGTTTCCAGGGTGTTAACAAATACGATGATTATACAACGTTGGGCCGTGGCGGTTCAGATACAACAGCAGTTGCTCTTGCAGCAGCACTCCATGCAGATGCCTGTGAGATATACACAGACGTAGATGGTGTTTACACAGCAGATCCACGTAAAGTTCCGAATGCACGTAAGCTTAAGGAAATTACTTATGATGAGATGCTTGATCTGGCTACACTTGGCGCAGGTGTGCTTCATAACCGTTCTGTGGAAATGGCGAAGAAATACGGGGTACCACTTGTGGTGCGTTCCAGTCTGAATAATAGTGAAGGAACTGTTGTAAAGGAGGAAGTAACAGTGGAAAGAATGCTGATCAGCGGTGTTGCTCTTGATACAGATGCAGTAAGAATCGCAGTATTAGGTTTGAAGGATGTTCCTGGTATGGCCTTTAAATTATTTGATGTTCTTGCAAAAAAACATATTAACGTAGATGTTATTCTTCAGTCTATCGGCCGTGCAGGAACAAAGGATATTTCATTTACAGTAGATGGAAAGGATCTGGATGATGCAGTGGCTGCACTGGAAGAAAATCAGGCACGTCTGGGTTATAAAGAAATCCATTCAGAAAGAAATATCGCCAAACTTTCTATTGTAGGTGCAGGTATGATGAGCAATCCTGGAGTTGCTGCAAAGATGTTTGAAAGTCTTTATAATGAGGGCGTTAACATCAATATGATCTCAACATCTGAAATTCGTGTAACCGTTCTCATTAATGAAAAAGACGGTGTAAGAGCTATGAATGCGGTTCATGACGCATTTAATCTGGCAGACTGATATATGGAAGTCCATCCCTGGTACTTCAGGGGTGGACTTTTTTGGGAGGAAAAATAATGAGTAGGAGCAGAAAATACTGGAAAAGGTACGCAAAAGACAGTCTTAATGGAAACTGGGGAGTATCTATGGCAGGAATGCTGGCTGTGGCTGCAGTCAGTTTTATCGGCAGCATTATGTCCGTGGAACTTTTTCCGGGAAATACAATATTTTCTCTTGCACTGGGGCAGATTTTCAGCTTTATATTTTCATTGATTGCGATTGTTTTTCGTACAGGATATAACTATATGCTTTTGAATGAAGCAAGAGGAAAAGAATTCTCGTTGGGGAATATTTTGTATCTGTTTCACAATCAGCCAGACCGTGTGCTGATAGCGGGATTTGTAGTCTCGATACTTGATATGATCGCACAGATACCTTTTTATTATGTGGTTTATATGACTGATCAGGGAAGTACACTGGAACAGCAGGTTGCATGGGTGCAGATGACAATGGCCATGTTTGTACTGAGTCTTGTGCTGAATGTGATTTTTACAGTACCGTTTGTTCTTACATTCTATCTTCTTACAGATGATCCTGAGATGGGTGGAATGGAGGCATTAAAAACCAGTGCGCGCCTGATGAAGGGAAATATACTGAAATACTGGTTAATGATGCTGAGCTTTGTTCCGTTACTGATTTTGTCAGTATTCACTATGTATATAGGACTTTTGTGGCTTCTTCCATATATGTATATGACCGAAACAGCATTTTATATGGATATTATGGGAGAATTTAATGAAGAATCAGCCGGACCACAGACAGAAGAAACAGAATTTTGCAACTATGACGATTACAATTCAGAAGCATAGAATAATTGTAACTGAGAGAGTATCGGACAGTTACGAATAATCAGAGACAACTGGAGGAAAAAATGGATATTATTCAGGTAATAACAAAGGAACTTAATGTTGAAAAATGGCAGGTGGAAGCTGCCATAAAGCTGATCGATGAGGGCTGTACAATCCCGTTTATTTCCCGATATCGAAAAGAGGCAACAGGTTCTCTGAATGATGAACAGCTTCGTGCTCTTCATGAGAGACTTCTTTATCTGAGAAATCTGGAGGGCAAAAAAAATCAGGTTCTTACAAGCATTGAGGAACAGGGGAAACTTACACCAGAGTTAAAAAAGCAGATTCTTGCTGCCCAGACACTGGTTGTTGTAGAAGACCTGTATCGTCCGTATCGTCCAAAGAGACGTACAAGAGCTATTATTGCGAAGGAAAAAGGCCTGGAACCGCTTGCAAATATCATTACGCTTCAGATGACACAGAAACCTCTGGAAGAAGAGGCGTCAGCCTTTATTTCAGAAGAAAAGGGTGTAGAGTCGGCAAAAGATGCCATAAATGGCGCAAAAGATATTATTGCAGAGCATATTTCAGATGAAGCAGATTATCGTATTTATATTCGAAAAATAACTCAGCAGAAGGGCTCTGTTATATCAGCAGCAAAAAATCCTGAGGAATCTTCTGTATATGAAATGTATTATGAATTTGAAGAACCTGTAAAAAAGCTGGCTGGTCATCGTGTACTTGCACTGAATCGTGGAGAAAAAGAGAAATTCCTTACTGTAAAAATCAATGCTCCGGAAGATGAGATTATCGGCTGGCTGGAGAGACAGGTCATAACAAAGAAAAATCCGGTTACAACACCGGTCCTGAAAGAAGTTGTAGAGGACAGTTACAAACGTCTGATCGCACCTGCTATCGAAAGAGAAATCCGCAGTGATCTCACAGAAAAAGCAGAAGATGGTGCAATCCATGTATTTGGAAAAAATCTGGAACAGCTTCTCATGCAGCCTCCAATCGTAGGAAAAGTTGTTCTGGGGTGGGATCCGGCATTCCGTACCGGATGTAAACTTGCAGTTGTAGATCCTACCGGAAAAGTTCTGGATACTGTAGTCATTTATCCTACAGCACCTACTACAGATGCCAAAATCCGTGCTGCAAAAGAAACTTTGAAAAAACTGATCAGGAAATATAACATTTCTCTGATTTCACTTGGAAATGGAACTGCTTCCAGAGAGTCTGAACAGATTATAGTAGAATTACTGAAAGAAATTCCGGAAAAGGTTCAGTATGTTATTACAAATGAAGCAGGTGCATCTGTATATTCAGCAAGTAAGCTGGCTACAGAAGAATTCCCGAATTTCGATGTAGGACAGAGAAGTGCAGCTTCTATTGCCAGACGTCTGCAGGATCCTCTGGCTGAACTGGTAAAAATTGATCCACAGTCTATTGGTGTTGGTCAGTATCAGCATGATATGAATCAGAAAAAACTGGGGGAAGCTCTTGGCGGAGTCGTTGAGGACTGTGTAAATAAGGTCGGTGTGGATCTGAATACAGCATCTGCGTCACTTCTGGAGTATATCTCCGGTATAAGTAAAGCTATTGCGAAGAACATCGTAGCGTACAGGGAAGAAAACGGCAGATTCGAAAGCCGCCGTCAGCTTCTTAAAGTTGCCAAGCTTGGACCGAAAGCCTTTGAACAGTGTGCAGGTTTTGCACGTATTACAGGTGGAAAAAATCCGCTGGATGCAACAAGTGTACATCCTGAAAGCTATGATGCTGCTCAGAAACTTCTTGAAAAACTGGGATATAGCCTGGAAGATATTTCGGCAGGAAAACTTACCGGAATTTCCGGCCAGATTAAGAACTATAAGAAAATGGCAGAAGAACTGGGAATTGGAGAAATCACACTCCGTGATATTGTGAAAGAACTGGAAAAACCTGCCCGTGATCCTCGAGATGAGATGCCCAAACCTGTTCTTCGTACAGATGTACTGGATATGAAAGATCTGAAAGAAGGAATGATTCTGAAGGGTACCGTCAGAAATGTTATTGACTTTGGTGCTTTTGTGGATATCGGAGTACATCAGGATGGACTGGTTCATATTTCCGAGATGACAGAAAGATATATCAAACATCCGCTGGAGGCAGTGAGTGTTGGAGATGTGGTTGACGTCAGAGTGATCGGAGTAGATATGAAAAAGAAGAGAATAAGCCTTTCCATGAAGGGAATCAAATAGTTAGAAATTGAATTAATGCTTATATTATAAAATCATCCATATTTTCTCTGGACAGCGCTAAGGTTCAGGAATCTGGAAATACTAAGAAATACAGAACTTTGCTAAAAGCAATACAGAAAACGTCAAACTCATCGCTTTGCGATTCAGACAATCCGTTTTCTGTATCAACGCAAAAACCTGTATTTCAAGTATTTCTGCAAATTCCTTCACAGGCCGCACTGCACAGAGAAATATGGATGATTTTTGTGTATACAAGACAGAAAATACAATTAAGCTATATTTTACCTGTCATGGAGTTGTGGGGCGTTTGTCAGCGCACCTGCGGTGCGCGTGGTCCGCAAGCTGGAATTCTGTGTACGGAGCGATTTCTGAGCCGGAATATACTTATAAATTATGAAATCTACATATTGCCAATTTCAGCAACAGAAAAAAGATACCCTGTCATCAACGCTCTGCAGGAATTATAGAAATTCTTAGAAATCAGGAAACTGTGTTATAAATGAAAAACAAACTGTTTGAGCGTAGCGAGTTGTTTTTTTTTATTTATGAATTTAACAGTTGACTGTATTTCTTTAGAATTTCATGATTCCGAAGCTTGTTGATGACAGGGTATCTTTATTTCTGTTGCGTGATATTCCAATTTTCAGTTGCAAAAATCAAATATCAATTCCGGCTCAGGAGAGCGGAGTCATTAGAGAATTCCTGTCCGCTTGCTTTTTCAAACTGATCCAGCAGGTTTCGTACGGTCAGTTTCTTTTTTTCCTCACCCTGGATATCAAGGATAATCTTACCTTCCATCATCATGATCAGACGATTTCCGTGAGCAATAGCGTCCTGCATGTTATGAGTTATCATAAGAGTAGTAAGGTGATCACGATTAACGATCATTTCTGTGATCTCGAGAACCTTTGCAGCAGTTTTCGGGTCAAGGGCTGCTGTGTGCTCATCCAGAAGCAGAAGCTTCGGCTTCTTTAAAGTCGCCATCAGAAGTGTCAGAGCCTGTCTTTGTCCACCTGAAAGAAGACCAACTTTGGAAGTAAGACGATCTTCAAGACCAAGACCAAGAACTTTAAGAAGTTCTCTGTATTCGTCACGTTCTGCTTTGGTAATACCTGCACGGAGAGAACGGAATTTACCACGACGTTTTGCAAGTGCAAGGTTTTCTTCAATTCCCATAGTTGCGGCAGTACCGGTCATAGGATCCTGGAAAACACGGCCAAGATAAGCAGCTCTTTTGTGTTCCGGTAATTTTGTGACATCTGTACCATCAATAAGAATCTGACCATTATCAACAAACCAGGTTCCTGCTACTGCATTCAGCATGGTTGATTTTCCGGCACCATTACCACCGATAACAGTAACAAAATCCCCTTCATTTAAAGTAAGATTCAATCCATTAAGAGCGACCTTTTCATTGATTGTTCCAGGATTGAAAGTTTTATAGATATTTTTTAACTCAAGCATTTTTGTTTCCTCCCCGTTTGGTAGGTTTTGCAAAGTATTTACTCTGCCAGTGTGGAACTGCAAGGAAGACTGCAACAACAAGTGCAGAAAGCAGTTTCAGAAGATCTGTGTCAATTCCCATCCAGATAACTGTCTGGAGAACCAGATAATAAAGGATAGAACCAAATGCCACACTGAGAAGACGGAGAGCAAAATTGCGGAAAATTCGTCCGAAAACAGCTTCTCCGATAATGACAGCGGCAAGACCGATAACGATAGAACCACGTCCCATGTTAATGTCGGCAAATCCCTGATACTGTGCGAGAAGTGCACTGGAAAGAGCAACAAGACCGTTGGAGATCATAAGTCCGAGTACTTTGCAGACGTCAGTATTGATACCCTGTGCACGTGACATATTCGGGTTGCATCCGGTAGCACGGAGGGAACATCCAAGTTCCGTTCCGAAGAACCAGTATAGTATTGCAATAAGAACAACAATAAAAATAGCTACAATAAGAATTGTATTCTGATAGAATGGAACATTTTTTACATTACGAAGGGAAACAAGGAGATTGTATTTGTTTCCGTTTACAGCCTGGTTGGCTTTTCCCATGATTTTAAGGTTTACAGAATAAAGACCAAGCTGTGTAAGAATACCGGCAAGGATTGCAGGAATACCCATGAAAGTATGAAAAATTCCGGTTGCAAGTCCGGCCAGCATACCTGCTGCAGTGGCAGCAATCATAGATACGAACATGCTGTGTCCGCTCATCAGCATCATGACACAGACTGCACCTCCGGTGCACATAGTACCGTCAACAGTAAGGTCGGCGACATCCAGAATACGGAAAGTAAGATAGACACCAATTGCCATAATACCCCAGATAAGACCCTGGGCCGCAGCACCTGGAAGTGCATTTACTAAAGTTATTATGTTCATTTCAGTTCCTCCTGATTAACACAGACAGCGAGAAAGGATATCCTTTCCCGCTGTAAAAAGTGATTTGAATTTTTAGTTAAATATTGTCGGGGTTATACTGATATTATTCAGCTGCCTCTTCTGTGTCAGCTTCTTCTGTATTTTCTTCTGCTGCTGCATCAGCTTCTTCAGAAGAATCATCGCTTTCTTCTTCTGCGTCAGCACCGATTGCTACATAGTCATCAGGAACTTCTACACCGAGTTCTTCGCAGATTTCCGGATTGTATTCTTTGGTGAACTGAGGTGCATATTCAACAGGCATTGTAGAAATGTCTTCACCGTCTACAAGAATTTTGAGTGCCATTTTACCGGTAGCAACACCAAGATCATAGTAGTTGATGGAAAGAGTAGCAACACCGCATCCTTCGCAGATACCTTCTTCGCCAGTGATTACCGGAACTTTTTCCGGAAGGCAGATGTTGTTGATGATTTCTGTATTAGCTGCAACTGTGTTGTCTGTAGGAACATAGATAACATCACTCTCAGATGCTGCTGTTGTTGCTACAGAAGAAAGGTCATTGGAATCTGAGAATGCATAATATTCACAGGTGTATCCTAATTTTTCAAGAGCTACTTTAACTGTATCTACCTGATACTGGGAGTTTGCCTCTGCTGAGCAGTAAATAAGACCTACATTCTTTGCATCCGGGAAGAGTTCATTCAGCATTGCAGCCTGATCTTCCAGTGGAGCAAGGTCTGAAGTACCGGAGATGTTTCCACCTACTGTTCCGTCAAAATCATCAAGATCAAGAGCAACACCATATTCTGTTACGGAAGTACCAAGGATCGGGATATCTGTAGTACCTGCTGCAGCTGCCTGAAGCGCAGGAGTTGCGTTTGCAAGGATAAGATCTACACCATCAGAAACGAAATCTGTAATGATTGTAGAACAGGTGTTGGAATCGCCCTGTGCGTTCTGCTCATCAAATGTTACTTTGTCACCAAGTTCTTCTGTAATCGCATCTTTGAATCCCTGTGTTGCAGCATCGAGAGCTTCATGCTGTACAAGCTGGCAGATACCGATGTTGTATGTTTTATCGTCTGCTTTGTCATCTGCTGCAAAAACGCTGACACCTCCCATGCCAACTACCATTGTTGCAGACAGAACGCCTGCTAAAATCTGCTTTTTCATATTTTATTTCCTCCTGAATTTTAATTCTTTTCATAAGAATCATTAAACTTGTTTCAGTATACCGCTTTAACGCATGGAAGTCAAGAAGTATTGCGACTT
This sequence comes from Blautia sp. HCP28S3_G10, assembly GCF_052065235.1. NCBI lineage: Bacteria > Bacillati > Bacillota > Clostridia > Lachnospirales > Lachnospiraceae > Blautia > Blautia sp. HCP28S3_G10. The sequence goes on from NZ_JBQHUL010000032.1 coordinate 32,759, forward strand.
TATTGTGCTAAAATATTCTGGCATTGTAACTGTTTACAGGTAATAACTCTAGAGGTGTTTTGCCATGAATATGGCAAAATCCCGAGACATACGGGGCAAAATCCCATCACCGAAGGTGATCTGGAATGGATTTTGACCAAATATCATCCTATATAATACAAAAAAATTTGGACTGTCAAAAAGATAGTGCGATTTTTTTATATTTATTGACAATTCAAAACTGGTTATGTATAGTAAAAGTACTTGCAAAGAGGCGTAATCATTAAATGTTGCGCCTCTTTTGTTCAGCAAACATGGAACAGCACATGAAATGGAGGAAGAAGAAATGAAAAAAGCATTGGTAATCGGACTTACAGCAGCAATGGCAGTTTCTATGTCAGCAACAGCTCCTGTATATGCAGCAGACGGTATTGCTAAAGAAGATCTCAAGGTTGGTATCATCTATATTGGTGATGAGAACGAAGGTTATTCCGCAGCTCATATGGCAGGTATCGATGAAATGGAAGAAAATCTTGGCATCGATGATTCTCAGGTTATTGAGAAAACTCTGGTAGGTGAAGATGAGGGATGTTTTGATGCAGCAGCAGACCTTGCAGATCAGGGATGTCAGATTGTATTTGCAAACAGCTTCGGACATGAAAGCTATATCCTTGAAGCAGCCGGAGAATATCCGGATGTTCAGTTCTGTCATGCAACAGGTACACAGGCAGCATCAAGCGGACTTTCCAATATGCATAACTACTTTACAAACATTTATGAAGCACGTTATGTTTCCGGTGTTGTAGCTGGCCTTAAACTGAATGAAATGATCGATGACGGAACTATTACAGAAGATAACTGCAAAATGGGTTATGTTGGTGCATTCCCGTATGCAGAGGTTATTTCCGGTTATACTTCTTTCTACCTTGGTGCAAAGAGTGTATGCCCTTCCGTTACAATGGAAGTAAAATACACCAACAGCTGGGCAAGCTTTGACCTTGAAAAAGAATGTGCAGATGCTCTGATTTCTGACGGATGTGTACTGATCAGCCAGCACGCAGACACAACAGGTGCTCCGACAGCCTGCGAAGCAGCCGGTGTTCCTTGTGTAGGTTACAACATTGACATGACATCTGTAGCTCCGAATACAGCACTCACATCTGCATCTATGGACTGGGGTGTATATTATACATATGCAGTACAGTGCATGCTTGATGGAACAGAAATTGACACTGACTGGTGCAAGGGCTTCGCTGATGGGGCAGATAAAATCACACCTCTCAACGAAAAAGTTGTAGCAGAAGGAACAGATGAAAAGGTTAAAGAAGTAGAAGATGCACTCAGCGATGGTTCTCTTCATGTATTTGACACTTCTACATTCACAGTAGATGGTAAAGAACTTACTACTTATAAGAAAGATGGAAGCGATACAGAATATATCTCTGACGGATATTTCCATGAATCAGAATATGGTTCTGCTCCGGCATTTGACATTGCAATTGACGGAATTACATCTATCACAGAATAATGAATACTCAGGCGGGGCTGCTTGTCAGCAGCTCTGCTTTTTTGTATGATGGAAATGTCTGGAAGCACTGTATATGATCCATGATACAAAAAAGCACATTTACAGTTGATATTCACAGGAATAAGGAGTGCGGTGAACATTAACTGTTTACACCTGTGTGACTACAGACAAGGAGGGAATGGAAGTGGCAGAAAAATATGCACTTGAGCTTAAAAATATTACCAAACGTTTTGGCTCTGTTCTTGCAAATGACCATGTAGATCTGACACTGAAAAAATCTGAGATACTTGCGATCCTTGGAGAAAACGGAAGTGGTAAGACAACACTGATGAATATGATCTATGGAATCTATTATCCGGATGAAGGACAGATATTTGTAGATGGAAAAGAAGTTACAATACGTTCACCAAAAGATTCTTTTGCCTTGGGAATCGGAATGGTACATCAGCATTTTAAACTGGTTGATGTACTGACAGCGGCGGAAAATATTATGCTGGGGCTTCCTGGCAAACAGATGCTTAATATGAAAAAGGTAACTGAGGATATCCAGAAGATTGTAAATAAATATGGATTTGACCTGGATCTCTCACAGAAGATATATGAAATGTCAGTTTCTCAGAAGCAGACAGTAGAGATTGTCAAGATGCTTTACAGAGGCGCAAGGATTCTGATTCTTGATGAGCCGACTGCTGTACTGACTCCACAGGAAGCGGACAGACTTTTTGACATTCTTCGAAATATGAGAGACGATGGCTGTTCAATTATTATTATCACACATAAACTTCAGGAAGTGCTCGCACTTTCCGACCGTGTGGCAATCCTCCGTAAAGGTCAGTATATTGACACTGTAGAAACATCTCAGGCGAATGTACAGAGTCTTTCAGATATGATGGTAGGAAACAAAGTTGACCTCAATATTGACCGCCCGAAACCGGAAAATGTGCAGAAGCGTCTTTGTATCCAGGGTCTGAACTGCAAAGACAAAGAAGGTGTCAAGACGCTCGATGATGTAGATCTGACTGTTAATTCAGGCGAGATTCTTGGTATTGCCGGTATTTCAGGAAGTGGTCAGAAAGAACTGCTGGAAGCCATTGCAGGTCTTCAGGAAGTCGAAAGTGGAAGTATTAAGCTGATCGATGAAAAGGGCAATGAAAAAGAACTTTCAAAAATGGATTCCATTGCAATAAATGAAGCGGGAATCAGCCTGGCATTTGTTCCGGAAGACCGTATTGGTATGGGACTTGTCGGTGATATGGATATGACAGATAACATGATGATCCGGAGCTATCGTAATGGAAAAGGCCCTTTTCTTGATCGTAAAGGGCCACGTGTACTGGCGCAGAAAATTAAAGATAAACTTGAGGTTATGACTCCAAGTATTTCTGCTCCGGTACGCCAGATGTCCGGTGGAAATGTACAGAAAGTTCTGGTAGGAAGAGAAATTGCCCAGAACCCGAAAGTTCTTCTGGTTGCATTTCCTACAAGAGGTGTGGATGTAAATACTTCTCATGTTATTTATGAACTTCTGAATGAACAGAAAAAGAATGGGGTTGCAGTTGTCTGTGTAATCGAAGATCTTGATGTTGTTCTGGAACTCTGCGACAGAATTGCGGTTCTCTGCGGTGGCTGCATCAGCGGTATTGTTGATGGAAGGTCTGCAACAAAAGAGGGAATTGGACTTCTTATGACGAAACATGAAAAAGGAGGGGAACAGAATGCATAAGGAACCTTTCTTAAAAATGTCAAAAAGAGAGCATATCAGCTGGCAGAAAAGACTGGGAATCCGTTTTATTGCGCTTGTTCTGGCGCTGATCGTCTGTGCGGGTGTTATTGTTGCTCTTGTAAAAATGAATCCGCTAGATGTATATAAAGCAATCTGGGACGGTGCACTTGGATCAGAGAGACGTGTCTGGATGACTCTCCGTGATACAATGGTACTGTTATGTATTTCCATTGGTCTGGCACCGGCATTCAAAATGCGTTTCTGGAATATCGGAGCAGAAGGCCAGATACTGATCGGTGGCGCCTGCTCAGCAGCTATTATGATTTATGCAGGTGACAAAATGCCGACAGTAGCTCTGCTGGTGGTAATGTTTGTGGCAAGTGCCCTGGGCGGTCTTATCTGGGGAATGATTCCGGCTGTTTTCAAAGCATACTGGAATACAAACGAAACACTTTTTACCCTGATGCTGAACTATGTGGCAATGCAGGTTGTTACATACTGTATTGTTTTCTGGGAAAATCCAAAAGGCTCCAATACAGTTGGTATTATTAATCAGGCAACACAGGCAGGTTGGCTGCCTGAACTGTTTGGACAGAAATATGGATGGAACCTTGTGATCGTACTTGCATTTACAGTAATTATGTTTATTTATCTGAAATACAGTAAACAGGGATACGAGATCGCAGTGGTTGGTGAAAGTGAAAATACTGCACGTTATGCAGGTATTCATGTTAAAAGAGTAATTATCCGTACCATGGCTATTTCCGGTGCAATCTGTGGTATCGCAGGATTTGTTATTGTAAGCGGTGCGAGCCATACAATTTCTACTGCGACAGCAGGAGGTCGTGGATTCACAGCAATCATTGTTGCATGGCTTTCCAAGTTTAATACATTTATCATGGTTGCTGTTTCTTTTGGTATTATTTTTATGAATCAGGGTGCAGTTCAGATCGCAACACAGTACGGACTGAATGAGAACGCTTCTGATGTTATTCTTGGAATTATTCTGTTCTTCCTGATCGGAGCAGAATTCTTTATCAATTACAGAGTTGAGCGTGCAAAGAAATAGGAGGAAGATGCAATGAGTGTACTGATTATTTTTATCCAGAAAGCAATAGTCCAGGGCATCTGTATTCTTTATGGTGCGCTTGGTGAAATCATGACAGAGAAATCCGGTAACCTGAATCTGGGTATTCCGGGTATTATGTATATGGGTGGTATTGCCGGTCTGATGGGAGCCTTCTTTTATGAAAAAGATAATCCGGATCCGAATGCTTTTATAGGTATTCTGATATCTTTTGTATGTGCATTTGCATGTGCGGCAATCGGTGGTCTCATCTATAGTATTCTGACCATAACACTTCGAGTAAATCAGAATGTAACCGGTCTTGCACTTACTATTTTTGGTACCGGTTTTGGTAACTTCTTTGGTGGTTCCATCTCCAAGCTTGCAGGTGGTGTAGGTCAGATTTCCGTAAAGGTTACAGGTAGCGGCTACACGGCAAAAATTCCGGGATTATCAAAGATACCTGTACTTGGTGGTATTTTGTTTAATTATGGTTTTATGACGTATTTATGTATTGTTGTGGCAGTAATCCTTTCGGTATTTCTTTTTAAAACACGTACAGGTCTGAATCTTCGTGCTATCGGTGAAAATCCGGGAACTGCAGATGCGGCAGGTATTAATGTTACGAAATATAAATATCTGTCCACATGTATCGGAGCAGGACTTGCGGGACTTGGCGGACTTTACTTTGTTATGGAGTATTCTGGTGGAACGTGGACAGATAACGGTTTTGGTGACAGAGGCTGGCTTGCTGTAGCACTGGTTATCTTTGCATTGTGGAAGCCGCTGAATGCAATCTGGGGAGCTTTCCTTTTTGGCGCTCTTTATATTCTGTATCTCTATATTCCTGGTCTGGGAAGAAGTATGCAGGAAGTGTTCAAGGCACTGCCGTATGTGGTAACTATTATTGTACTTGTATTTACCAGCTTCCGAAAGAAGAAGGAACATCAGCCGCCGGCTGCGTTGGGACTGCCTTACTTCCGGGAAGAAAGATAAAGAATTCCCGGTGAGGACTGGGAAAAGGATAAAAATTTATAGGGGATTTCTGATAAATGTTCTTTTAATATGACACTCAGAATAACAGATTTCCGGACACGTTACGGTTCCTGTGCAATCTGTGTACCGTTTATTAACTGCCATTCGGGGCGAACTCGCTTCGCTCAGACATGCCCCTCGGTGGCAGTAACGGACACAGATCTTACGACGGAACCTCACTTGCCGTCCTGAAATCTGTTATTTTTTGTGTCATGCCAGAGACTTTCTCAGAAATCCTTTTCTAATGTTTCACTGTTTCCCAATCTGCACCGTACTTTATAGAGTTAGCGGCGTTCCGCCGCGGAGCCCCAACCGTGGAACGGTTTTATGTGGAGCGGTGCAAGGGAACGGGACTCCCGCGATTCATGGTTTGGAAAAATACAGATAACAGCGCGGAGAAAGAATTGGGCTGTACAGCTTGAAAAGATATCCGATGCCAGAATTGAGCAAATGCCTGTGCAGATTCCGTTAATGAGATGCAGGCTAGCGCTGTCACAGAGGACCATGTCTGAGCGAAGCGAGTTCGGTCCGAATGACAGCAGATAAGCGCATGCATCGAATTAGGAATCAAGCATTATTTGCGAGATCTGGCATTGGATATCTTGCACAAGCGTGAACTTGCGAAATCTGGCATAGTATATTTTGCACAAGCGTAAACTCAGGCACTACGTTGTTTATATCGTATACAAGCATGAATTGCAAAAAATCTCGCTTCCCTCTTGCATCCCTCCACAGTTAGTTATATAATAACCCGAGAAAGAAAATTCTTCGGGGCAGGGTGACTGATAAAATAACAAAAAGTCAGAATTCCCTACCGGCGGTAAAGTCCGCGACCCGCGCAAAGCGGCTGATCTGGTGACTGATAAAATCAGAATTCCAGAACCGACAGTAAAGTCTGGATGAGAGAAGAACACGCTGATTCATACGTGCTCAATACCCCGGGAAGAAACTCCCGGGATTTTTTATTGCCATAAAAAGCAATTAAAACGTAGAATTTTCTTTTAAAAAAGATAATTCAAAGGAGAGACAAGCATGAGTGAACAGGTATTAAGAAATGGAAATGTAACAGAGAGGAGCCGCACCAGAACAATCACACAGATAGCAATGCTGGGTGCTGTAGCAGGTGTTTTGATGAACTTTGAGTTTCCGATTCCATTCCTGGCACCATCCTTTTATCAGTTGGATTTCTCAGAAATCCCTGTACTGGTAGGTTCATTTGCAATGGGACCACTGGCAGGCGTAATTATCGAACTGGTAAAAATCCTGGTGCATCTGGTAACAAAAGGAACCCTTACAGCGGGAGTTGGTGATCTTGCCAACTTTATCTTCGGATGTACATTCGTGGTACCGGCAGGAATCCTTTATCGCTTCCACAATGTAAAGAGCCGCAAGCATGCAGTAATGGGAATGGCAGTTGGAACAGTCCTTACAACAGCAGCAGCATGCCTGATGAATGCATATGTATTGCTTCCGGCCTACGGTAAGGCATTTGGTATGCCAATTGAGGCATTTATCGAAATGGGTGCAGCAGTGCATTCTTCAGTAAACAGTCTTCTTGGTTTTGTGGCACTTATTATTGTTCCATTTAACTTATTTAAATACATTCTTACTTCCGTAATCGTATTCTTTATTTACAAAAGAATCCGTGTAGTCCTGAAAGGCGACTGATCAGGGTGCAGAATATGACTGTTTTCAGCAGCCCATAATATCAGAAAGAAGGAAAACTCATGGGAAAAATCCATAAAGTAGAAAAACTTACAGACAATCGCTTCGTGAATCTGTATCATGTAGATGCTACCAGCGTGCATAATACGCCAGTATCCTACTACGTGGCTTCCAGGGCAAAAGATACAGAGAGCATGAAAATCAAAACCAGAGTGAACAAACCAGATGGAGTGATTATTTACAGTATATATGGAGAAAAAAAAGATAAAGTAGTTCTTATACGTCAGTTCCGTTATACAATAGGTGACTATATTTATGAATTCCCGGCAGGACTTGTGGAGCCTGGAGAAGATTTTCATGATGGAGCAGTCCGTGAGATGTACGAAGAGACAGGGCTGAAATTCGAGCCACTTGAGGTAAATCCGGCTTTTGAAAAACCGTTCTTTCCGACAATCGGGCTGACTGATGAATCATGTGCCGCAGTTTATGGATACGCCAGTGGTGAGATCAGCAAGGCAGCACAGGAAGATTCAGAAGAGATAGAAGTAGTTCTGGCAGACAGAGATGAGGTAAAAAGAATCCTCAGAGAAGAAAATGTGGCGATACCATGTGCCTATATGCTGATGCATTTTCTCAGAGATAAAGATCCATTTGCATTTCTGCAGGAATTATAAAAACCGTCTTGACAAAGTGGATTTTCGTGTGTTATAGTCAACTACAGTTGTAGTGTGTAACTCGATTTCAGGAGGCATTAACTATACATAACAAAGATTGTTTATGTGGGTTAGTGTCTCTTTTTTTGTGCTTTGATTGATTTATGTAAAACGAAGGTAATTGTTCACAGGTAATATCCCGCGAGGTGTTTTGCCATGAATATGGCAAAATCCCGAGACATACGGGGCAAAATCCCATCACCGAAGGTGATTTGGAATGGATTTTGACCAAGTTGCTGTGAACGGAGTGAACAGTAACAACCGAAGTATAGCAGGCCGGCTGGATACATAAATCCCTTAAACACTCTTTGTAAAGTATAATAGTTACTGTGAACAGGAACTAACAAAACTACACAAGGAGTAAGGAAAATGAAGGACAAAATTTTTAGTGTTCTGCAGCGAGTAGGAAGAAGCTTTATGCTCCCTATCGCAATCCTTCCGGTAGCCGGACTTTTACTGGGAATCGGAAGTTCTTTTACAAATGCAACAACTCTTGAAACTTATGGACTTACAAAGATACTGGGGGAAGGCACTATTCTTCATGCATTGCTGATGATCATGAACAGTGTCGGAAGTGCTGTATTTAACAACCTGCCACTGATCTTTGCAGTTGGTGTTGCTATTGGTATGGCAAAGAAAGAAAAAGAAGTTTCTGCGCTGTCAGCAGTTATTGCGTATTTTGTCATGAATACTGCGATTAATGCCATGCTGACAATTACAGGTCAGATTCTTGACAATGGTGAAATTGCCGGATCAGTTCTGGAAGGAACTATCACTTCTGTATGTGGTATCCAGTCACTGCAGATGGGCGTGTTTGGCGGAATTATTGTAGGACTTGGTGTGGCTGCACTGCACAACAGATTCTACAGAATTCAGCTTCCAAATGCACTTTCATTCTTTGGTGGTACACGTTTCGTACCGATTATTTCTACAATCGTGTACATGTTTGTAGGAATTGCAATGTACTTTATCTGGCCGGTAGTGCAGAATGGCATTTATGCACTTGGTGGTCTTGTAACTGGTTCCGGTTATATTGGAACACTTATTTTCGGTCTCATTAAGAGAGCACTGATTCCGTTCGGACTGCATCATGTATTTTACATGCCTTTCTGGCAGACTGCTGTAGGTGGGACAATGGAAGTTGCAGGACAGATGGTACAGGGTGGACAGAATATCTTCTTTGCACAGCTTGCTGATTCTGCAAATATCGCACATTTCAGCGCAGATGCCACAAGATATTTCTCCGGAGAATTTATTTTCATGATCTTCGGCCTTCCGGGAGCAGCACTTGCAATGTATCAGTGTGCCAAACCTGAGAAGAAAAAAGCAGCAGGCGGTCTTCTTCTTTCCGCAGCACTGGCATGTATGGCAACCGGTATTACTGAGCCTCTGGAATTCTCATTTCTGTTTGTTGCTCCGGCACTTTTCGCAGTACAGGTTGTCCTTGCAGGTACGGCGTATATGCTTGCACATATGCTAAACATCGCAGTAGGACTTACTTTCTCAGGTGGGCTTCTTGACTTCTTCCTGTTTGGTATCCTCCAGGGAAATGCCAAGACAAGCTGGATAAGAGTTATTCCGGTTGGTATTATTTATTTCTTCTTATATTACTTTATCTTCAAATTTATGATCAAAAAGTTCGATTTTAAGACACCGGGACGTGAAGATGACGATGAAGAAGTTAAACTTTATACAAAAGCAGATGTAAATGCAAGAAAAGAAGCACAGAACGTTGAGAGTTCTGATGGTGCAGTCTCCGAAGATACGCTCAGTGAAATGATCACCGGAGGTCTTGGTGGTAAGAAAAATATTGCAGATGTGGACTGTTGTGCAACAAGACTTCGTTGTACTGTTCATGAAGCAGACAGAGTAAATGACGGAATTCTGAAATCTACAGGTGCTTCCGGTGTAATTCATAAAGGAAATGCCGTTCAGGTCATTTACGGACCGAATGTAACTGTGATAAAATCAAACTTAGAGGATTACCTGGAAAAAGCTCCAAACACATATGCAGAGACAGAAGAAGCTGTTGCTGAAGCAGCAGAAGAAAAACAGACAGAGGAAACAGGCAGCCAGGAAATAAAGGAAACTATCATTATCTCAAGCCCGATCACAGGTATTGCGGCAGATCTTTCAACTGCACCGGATGAGGCTTTTGCACAGAAGATGATGGGTGATGGAGCAGTGGTAACACCAGAAGATCCTTATGTACGTGCTCCGGAAGACGGAGAAGTTGCTTTTGTATTCGATACAAAACATGCAATTGGATTTATAACAGATTCCGGGATCAGTCTTCTGATCCATGTAGGAATCGATACTGTAAAACTGAACGGAGAGGGATTTGAGGCACTGGTGGAAAGCGGTCAGACTGTTAAAAAAGGTGAGCCGATGCTGAAACTTGATCTGGATTATCTGAAAGAACATGCACCGTCTGTTACATCACCGGTTCTTTGCACAGAACTGGAGGATAACCAGAGGATCCACCTTCTTAAAGATGGCCCGGTAAAAGCAGGAGAACCTTTGTTTGAGATAGAAGTTCTTCAGTAAAACTCTGCCTCATCACAGGGAAAAAGAATGTACAGGATAGCAAAAACACTGAATCATAATTCATTTATTGGAGTTGAAGAGAACAGTAATCAGGAATATCTGGTAATGGGAAAGGGCATCGCATTTGGTAAAAAACCCGGGCAGCGTGTTGAACCGGCAGAAGATACCCACATTTATTCTCTGACAAAGCTGACAGAAAGAGGTAATGCCAGGGCAATTGTACAGGGAGTTTCGCCGGTCAGTCTGGAACTGGCCAGTGCGGTGCTGGATCAGGCAGAAAAGGAATTTGGAAAGATTGATCGTTCTATTGTATTTCCTATGGCAGATCACCTGGATTTTGCTATCCGCCGTATTCAGAATGGTGAACAGATCAGCAATCCGCTGACAGATGATATACGTATCATGTTTTATAAAGAATACAAAATTGCCGCCTGTATCAGAAATCTTTTGAAAGAAAGACTTCAGATAGATATAGATGAACATGAGATTGGTTATATTGCGCTTCATGTTCACTCGGCAATTGTAGAAGAAAATGTCTCACAGGCCATGGAAGTTGCGAGAGCAGTCCGTGACAGTATTTCCCTGGTGGAAAATGTTACCGGACACAAGATAGATGTAATGTCTTTATCCTACAACCGTCTTATGAATCATATCCGTTATATGGTAGCCAGGGCAGTAAATGGTGAAAAGTTGAAGATGAACATCAACGATTATATGTCAGTGAAGTTTCCGGAAGCATTTCAGGCTGCAAAGAAAATCTGCGAGGAAATGGAAACAAGTCTGAAACTGCCAATGGAAGAGATTGAGATCGGATATTTGGCAATGCATATGGAACGTATGATGGACCGTGAAGAACAGGAATAAAAATCTATTATAAAGAAAAGGAGAATACAACTATGAAAACATTTGATTACACAATTAAAGACGAACTGGGAATCCACGCAAGACCGGCAGGACTTCTTGTAAAAGAAGCAAAGAAATTTGAATCAGCATGCACGATCACAAAAGATGGCAAAACAAAAAAACTGACACAGCTTATGATGCTTATGTCTCTGGGTGTAAAACAGGGAGATACAGTAACAATTGAAGCTGATGGCGCAGACGAAGATGCAGCTATCACAGCACTGAAAGAATTTTTTGAATCAAATCTGTAATTAAATTCCGGAGGAAAAAAGATGCAGCGTTTTCAGGGGAAATCCGTATATAAGGGAATTGCCATGGGACCTGTTGTGGTCCTGAAAAAAAATGATTATCAGGTAAAAAGAACCAGGATCGAAGATCCGGATGCAGAAGCAAAGCGTGTGACTGAGGCTGTAACAAAGTCTCAGGAGCAGCTTGGTAGACTTTATGATAAAGCGGTCAAAGAAGTTGGAGAAGCAAGTGCAGCGATCTTTGAAGTACATCAGATGATGATCGAAGATGAAGACTATCTGGAAGCTATCCAGAATATGATTCAGACAGAGCAGGTTAATGCAGAATATGCAGTAGCAGTTACAGGTGATAATTTTGCTGAAATGTTTGCAGCAATGGACGATGACTACATGAAAGCACGTTCTGCTGATATTAAAGATATTTCAGAACGGCTTGTTCGTAATCTGAGCGGACAGGAAGACACAGACCTGAGCTCCATTGAGCCGTCTGTTATCGTAGCAGATGATTTAAGTCCGAGTGAAACAGTTCAGATGGACAAAGACAAGATTCTTGCGTTTGTGACTGTACATGGTTCCACCAATTCTCATACAGCCATCCTTGCGCGTATGATGAATATTCCGGCACTGATCGGAGTCTCGATGGATCTTGATGAGTTTCATACGGGTATGACAGCTGTAGTAGATGGCTTTCAGGGACAGGTGATTTTTGACCCGGACGAAGACGTGAAGGCTGAAACTGTTACAAGAATGCAGGAAGAAGAAGAAAAAGTGAAACTTCTTCAGGAACTGAAGGGTAAAGAAAATATTACCCTTGACGGACATAAAATTAACATCTATGCCAATATCGGAAGCGTAGGAGATATTGGTTATGTTATGGAAAATGATGCGGGTGGTATCGGGCTTTTCAGAAGTGAATTCCTGTATCTCGGAAGAAATGATTTCCCGACAGAAGAGGAACAGTTTCAGGCATACAAACAGGCTGTACAGATGATGGCAGGTAAAAAAGTTATCATTCGTACACTGGATATCGGTGCTGACAAACAGGTGGATTATTTTAATCTTGGAAACGAGGATAACCCGGCCATGGGATATCGTGCGATCCGTATCTGTCTGAAACAGCCGGATATTTTCAAAACCCAGCTTCGTGCCCTTCTTCGTGCGGCAGTTTATGGCAATCTGTCCATAATGTATCCAATGATCACTTCTACTGAAGAAGTGAAGAGAATCTACGAAATTGTGGCAGAAGTTGAAGAAGAACTGAAAGCACAGGAGATTCAGTATAAGATTCCGGAACAGGGTATTATGATCGAGACTCCGGCAGCAGTTATGATCAGTGACAGACTGGCAGAGATGGTAGATTTCTTCAGTATCGGAACCAACGATCTGACCCAGTATACACTGGCTATTGACCGTCAGAATGAAAAACTGGATGATTTTTATAATCCACATCATGAAGCCATTCTCCGGATGATCCAGATGGTAGTGGATAATGCACATAAATGTGGCAAATGGGCAGGAATCTGTGGCGAGCTTGGCGCAGATGCAACACTTACAGAGCAGTTTGTACGTATGGGACTTGACGAGCTTTCTGTTGCACCGTCTATGGTTCTGAAACTACGCAAGATTGTGAGAGAGATGAAGACGGAAGAATAACTTGTTTTACACATAACAAATAGTAGTTTTGGTGGATAGCACTAAAATTTCAACCCTGGTTGGTGGATAACTGACTGGGGATTTTTTTACAAAAAAATCAAAATGAAAATCGTTTTCATATGTAACCGCCAAATAATGATGCGGTCAGATATAAAATTACTCCAGCCCTTTGCGAGTTGGAGTAATTCACTATAATTCACATGCGATTTTTGATAGATTGGAGTTTTTCA
>NZ_JBQHUL010000033.1:0-42641 GCF_052065235.1 Blautia sp. HCP28S3_G10
AAGCCGCACAAACATGAGGTATTGTCAAGTGTTTTTTGAGTTACTGGTAATAAAAAAGGAAACTCCTTTTTTACAAGGAATTTCCTTAAGTAAATGACATTGGTTCACTCCGTTCACAGCAACTCATGAATTCCACTTGCATTTCATTTATTCCTGTGCTATACTCATACGCGTTAAAAAGCCCATAAAAACAAGGTCTTATAAGGGCTTTCCGCCGATTCCCGGCGTAAAATGAATCGAGTGTTCGTGACCTTCCACTCGTAAAACAAAACTAAAGGAGAACTGAATATGAAAAACAAGAGTACTATGTTCCTTGTGCAGGCAGCTGCCATCGGTGCTATTTATGTAGTTCTGACCCTGCTGTTTGCCCCGTTAAGCTATGGTGAAGTCCAGATCCGCTTCTCAGAAGCACTGACCATACTTCCCTACTTCACACCAGCTGCAATTCCCGGATTATTTGTAGGATGCATTCTTTCCAATCTTCTCGGTGGTGCCATTCCTGTAGATATCGTTTTCGGCAGTGTTGCAACACTGATCGGCGCAGTTTTTACTTATAAACTCCGCAGCAACAAATGGCTGGCTCCTGTACCGCCAATCGTTGCCAATACTCTTATTGTACCTTTTGTCCTTTATTACGGATACGGTGTAAATCTTCCAATTCCGCTGATGATGCTGACTGTAGGTGCCGGAGAAGTAATTTCCTGTGGAGTGTTCGGTATGATCATACTGACTGCTCTTTCCAAAACACGTGTTTCCATTTTCGGAAAAACAAATTGCTCTGAATCATGATATTCAGCCCGGAGTTTTATACAGATTCCGGGCTGTTTTTATGTCTTCTGTCTTTTATTTACAGCGCTCTCTCAGCTTGCTGAGAATTCTTTTTTCCATTCTGGACACCTGTACCTGCGATATCCCAAGCTTTTCGGCAATTTCTGTCTGGGTCATTTCCTCCATATACCGCATAAAAATCAGCTGCCTTTCCGGGCCTTCAAGACTTTTAAGAAGTTCCTCCAGAAGAATTCTGTCAAGAAGTTTCTCCTGCCCGTTTTCTTTTTCAGATATTTTGTCCATAAGAAGTATCTCTGTTCCTTCACCTTTATAGACAGTTCTGTACAGAGATTCCACTTCTGCTCCCGATTCCAGCACCATCGTCAGTTCTTCAGGTGCAAGTTCTGCTTTTTCTGCAAGTTCTTTTACAGATGGTTCTCTTCCAAACTCCCGTTCAAGTTCTTCCCTCGCCCTGAACACTCTGTATTGATTTTCTTTCAGAGACCTGCTGACTTTTATTATTCCTGTATCCCGGAGATAACGTCTGATTTCACCGACGATCATTGGTACTGCATACGTTGAAAACCTTACTTCAAAGGCTATGTCAAATTTATCTACTGCTTTCAGAAGTCCAATACTTCCAATCTGACAAAGATCTTCAAATTCTGTTCCTCTTCCCATAAATCTTCTTGCCACACTGTATACAAGCCCGGTATTTTCTTCAAACAATCTGTCTCTTGCTGCTTTATCTCCCTGGTGCGCACGCCCGATCAGAGCAAGAGTATGATCCAAGTCTGCCTTTTTACCTCCTTATTACTTTTTTCATGTGTACTACCGTACCTTTTCCAACCTCTGATTCAACTGAAACTTCATCCATAAAAGCTTCCATGAAAGTAAATCCCATACCGGATCTGTCATTTTCCGGCTTCGTGGTATACATAGGTTCCATTGCCTTTTCTACATCCGGTATTCCGGCTCCATGATCCGTGATATCCACCTGGATTTCTCTTTCTTCCAGTCGTAATCTCATTTCAATCTTATGTATTTTTCCTTCGTATCCATGAATGATACAGTTCGTAACAGCTTCTGAAACTGCAGTTTTCAGATCTGCAACCTCCTCCAGTGTCGGATTCAGCTGTGTGCAGAACGATGCTGCTGTAATTCTTGCAAGCCCTTCATTTACAGGTCTGCTGTCAAAAATAAGTGTAATTTCATTGGTATCTTTCATTTTGTGCTCCCTTCTTCTACAGCTTTTCTGATTTCCATATACCGATGCACCCCGGAAAGGTGCAGAAGTTTATCAATATGTGAATTAACATTTTCGGCTTTCACACATCCCTGCCGCATTCCCAGTGTTCTGTATCTTCCCATGATCAGTCCGATCCCTGAACTGTCCATAAATTCAGTATCTGCAAAATCAAAAATCATTGTTCTGATATATGTCAGATCCATAATTCTGTCTGTTTCCTTTTTTACATGATCAGATACCGGGTGATCTACATCTTCCGGCATTTTTATTCTCAGTGTGGTTCCTGCTATTTCAAACATATTTTCCAATTTAGTTTCCCCCTTATTTTTGTTTTTATACGCCACTTTTCTCTGAAAACAGATAAGGGGATATGCTTTCGCATATCCCCTTATCTGAGGTTTATCTCTTGTATTCAGCCCTTGCAGTACCCGATAATGATATTTCTATTCATAGCTTTCGTCATACTCATCGTAATAATCATCATATCCGGTATCTTCATAATTTTCTTCATCACTGTTACCATCCTGCGTCTGCGGTCCCTCTGAATCTCCGATTCCTGCAACTCCGGTCGCATCACGAATTGTGGTATATATAGATTTCATAGAATCAGTCAGTACATCAACCTGGACTTTCTGAATAGAAAGTGCTGCTTCATCCAGATTCTGCTGCTGATAATACAGATACGCAGTCATAAGCGCCTCATAACTCTGGCTTTTTGCCTGCTCCGTTGTCAGCTGCTGCGTCACTTCTTCTGCTGTATCACCGGATTCTTTCGCTTCCCCCTGCGCCTTCGACAGCTCGGCTCCCTGACTGGCCAGTGATTCGCTGTACTGAACGATCTGCTGATTTGCCTCTGAATAAATATTCTGCCTTATGGCAGGTACTGCAAGCAGCCAGAAAGCCCCTGCTCCGGCAATAATACCTGACATCAGTATCACAAAAAGTGAAATCCTGTTTCTTTCTCTGTAGACAGGTGCCTGTACTACCATCTCGCCGCTATCGGCATCTGTATCCGGTCTTCTGTTTGACGCATTTCGAAACAGACCTTTTTTCTGTTTTTCAAGACGTGTTGTTACTCCGGTCTGTTCATCTACTTCCCGCAGGAAACGTAATGTTGTAGTATTTGTTTTATCAATACGTGCAGCTTTTTTGAGCGTTCTTCTTGCTTTATTCCATTCTCTGTTTTTCATCTGTATCAGCGCAAGCAGATGATATCCCTTAATCAGTTTGGAATTCTGTGCCAGTATTTTGCGAAGCTGAATGGCTGCCATATCTTCATGCCCTTCTCTGCACAGAAGAAGTGCATGATTATATTTCCTTATTGTTTCATTTATGGCACTGAGTTTATTCGGATTTGCCTGTAATTTATTAATGTATTCTGCAGCCAGATTTCTGGTTGGCTGGAGGTTTTTACTGATCACCCACTCGCTGAGTGCGGATACGACCTCACCTGTTTCAAAATACACCAGCCCCAGCAGGTTTCTTGCCTTTATGTTCCTTTTGTCATAAATCAGGCTCTGTTTCAGACAGGCAATCGCCCCTGAAAGATCCCTGATACTAGCCTTTTCCAGACCCTGATTATAGAAACTTTTGGACAGGTAATCTACTTTTTTCTGAATCAGCACATTGTACCCACAGTTCGGGCAATAATCAAGATCACTGTCTGTGAGGAATGCGCCGCAGTTCATACAGTTCATTAAATTCTCCTTATTTTACGCGTCTGTTACTTTTTGCTTCTCTTAAGACCTCCTGAAGTACATCCAGAATATCTGTCAGTTCTCTGTCATATATAGCCCCTTCTGCATCTGTAACGTCCAGACAGGGCTCAAACTTCTTAAGTTCTTCTTCGTAATCTATCATAATGTTTCTCCCTTTGCTATTTCTGCCTTGATCTCACCGACCAGATACAGTGAACCTACGCAGAACAGAAGTCCGTCTTCACCTTTTTCAGCAAGTGCCCTGTGAAATGCTTCCGGAACATTATCACAGCATTCAGCTGCAGGAACACCATGTTCTCTGAAAATTTCTGCAAATTTCTCTGCCGGAACTTTACGATATCCACCAACCTGTGTTACCACAACATGACGGAAATGTATCTTGTCAAGTATTGTACTGATCATTTCTGTATAATCCTTGTCATCTACCGCTGAGAAAAGAAGAGTCAGTGGATATTCCTTCTGAAAATGAGCAGCTGTTTCCACAAATTTTGCCACTCCATCTTCGTTATGTGCTCCATCCACGATCACTCCCGGAAGTACAGTTTCCATACGTCCCTGCCATCTAGTCTCACTTAAGCCCTTTTTCAGAGCATCTTCTGATACAGGAATCTGCTCTTTCAGGATCTGTATGGTCTGAAGCGCAAGGGAACTGTTCATTACCTGATATCCAGCAATAAAAGGAATGGAAAATACCGTATTATCATAATACCCATTCTTAAATAAAAAATCAATGCCGGAACGGGTATTGCGGATAATTTCCGTATCGGATTTTCTGACTTCGTAATACGGGCTTCCGAGTTCAACAGCATGTTCTCTGATCACTTTTGCAGCTTTTGGATTATTTCCGTCATAGATTACCGGCACTCCGGGCACAATAATCCCGGCTTTCTCTCCTGCAATCGCTTCAATGGTATTTCCAAGATACTGCATATGGTCAAAGCTGATCGATGTGATCACGCATGCAACAGGATTTTCAACTGCTGTAGTTGCATCCAGTCTTCCTCCAAGTCCGGTCTCAAGCACGACATAATCCACACCTGCATCTGCAAAAATAACCATTCCCATGAGGAAAAGCATTTCAAAATAGGTGGGATGATAGTTTCCTTCTTTGACCAGCTCATCTGCAAGTACTTTTACCTTATGGAAAGCATTCAGAAATGTATCGTTATCAATATTTTTCTCGTTAATCTGAAACCTCTCATTGATCACAACCAGATGTGGAGATGTAAAAAGCCCACAGGAATACCCGGCTTCTCTCAGTATTGAAGTAAGAAAAGCACAGGTGCTTCCTTTCCCATTAGTTCCTGCCACATGGATCACTTTGAATCTGTTCTGTGGATTTCCCAGGCGTTCCAGACATTCTTTTGTATGTTCCAGTTTATTTTTTGTTGTAAATTTAGGTGTTTCCTCAATATAAGCAACTGCTTCTTCGTAATTCATAAAAAATTCACCACTCATCTATAATGTATTGCAGCGAAGTTAAAACTGTTTTCCTTCTTAAAAATCGCTACGTTATCATTATATATGAGTGGTGAAAGATGTCCAGTCCTAATCGTAATCTTTTATTCGACAGGAATGGTTATTTTTATATTATATGACTTCTGTTACTCATTTTCTGACGGTAATTTCCATTTATTTTCACTGTAGAGCATGTAGCAGGAACGGTCATAGCTCTTACTAAGAGCTTTTCTTGTTGAACTGTTACTTCGCTGTGAAACTGAGATCCGATCAAAATCATCCAGTTCTGTTCCAGAAATCATAAGTGTGGTCTCATTTACATATACCGTATCTACCCACTCTCCATTCACTTTTACCTGACTGGACGGTGTAAAATTCGTTCCCTTCAGACGGTATGTAAAATCAGAATCTGAAACCAGTTCCATGAAATCCAGCGACACATCATACAGACCCATGCGCATCTTGGTTCTCTGGAAAGGACTTTCTCCTCCATAGGAATATTTTTCTCCATAGAGAAGATCATATTGCAGTGTTTCAAGATCCACCTGATAATTTCTGGTATTTCTTCTTGCCTGGTGATAACGGAATACGGTTCCTTCATGAATTCCCACACGATCCATGACTTCTGCAGCCATCTGATATGCAGCAAGATTAACATCTTTTTTCTCCATGCCAAAATTATCCCACATCACATATTCCGTCTGGAACAGATATTTGTTATTCAGATTTTCAACCTTCAGTCCCATTGTCGGAAGATGATCCCCATACATAACAAGTACTACATCTTCAGGATAATCAGCAAGAGCATCTGTAAGTTCTTTGACAAAATTGTCCATTTCATGGATCTGATTCACATAATACTCCCACTGCGTATTTTTCTCCTCTGTTGCAGCACCTGTAACTGTAATCTCCGGATCATCCAGAAGTTCTTCTTCTGGATATGCTCCATGTCCCTGAACTGAAATCGTATAAATATAATCCGAACCTTCTGAAGAATCCAGACATTTAATGATTTCATCCGTAAGGACTTCATCCTTTGTCCAGCCGAGCGGATTTTTATCTTCTTCTTCAGGCATATATTCTGCCGATGTAAAGGTATCAAACCCAAGATTCGGGAAAATACTTCTTCTGCCGTAGAAGTTTGCCTCGTTGTTATGTATTGCATGTGTTGTATATCCCAGGTTTTTCAATACATACGGAGCACTTTCGCAGGTTGTTTCCTTGAGGATACTCTTATATGGATACTCTCCGGGTCCAAAGTAATGAAGACTCATTCCCGTAATTGATTCGAATTCTGTATTTGCAGTTCCTGCGCCTACAGCCGGAACCTTATAATAACCGGAAGTATATTCCTTCATCAGTTTTCGGAAGTTCGGAATAGGATCCTCCGAAAGTTTCAGATAATTAACCAGTTCCGGATCAAAGAAAGATTCCAGCTGTATAAAAATAATGTTCGGATGTTCTCCGGATTTTGTTTCCGGAAGATTCTCCTCTGTGTTCTCAATTCTTTTTATTTCGCTTTCTGAATAATCTCTCGGGCAGCTGATACCTGTATCAAAAATGGTAACTGCCAGACAATAGGGATATCCATAATCCTCATATGCGAAAGCAATATTTCCAAAATAATTGGAAAGCACTCTCTTTTCAAGTGCCAGCTGTGTGATACCGGCAAATGCCAGTATACCCACAACCACAAGAAGAAGATCATATCGATATTTTATCTTTCGTGTATATTTTGGTCCTTTGATCAGAAGACCAAGAAGCAAAAGCACGAAAAATCCAAGAACGATCAGCGCCACAACTACTCCCCAGGAAGGGAGATACTTGTTCAGTATCGCCATTCCATCTGTAAGTAGATGAAGATCCGGCCCTGTAAACGGTGTGACACGGTTAGCCAGAATCACACCGTTGATAATTCCAAGTAAAAGCCAGAAGATTGCTATCAGAAATCTCCAGAAGCATCTCCTGCGAAACAGGTATACAATAAGACTTGTTGTAAAAATCAGTCCTGCATTATATGCAAAAACCAACGGCTTTGCGGTCATAAAATCCCATGCTTCCATAAAGGAATGACGACTGATCGCCTCGATAAGGAAATAACCGGCTGCACTGCACAATGCATGAAGCAACAGCGATATCCTGTTACACACTTTATACAATTTCATCCAAATGCTCCTTTAATTTTCCATCTGTTTAAGCTGCAGATTTACCTTTTCCATCATTTCTTCGTATTTCTGAAGTTTGTCTTTTTCTGCCTGTACTTTTGCTTCCGGCGCTTTGTTTACAAAATTCGGATTGCCAAGCATACCCTGGCAGCGGGCTATTTCTTTTTTGAGACGTTCCTGTTCTTTTTTAAGACGTTCCATCTCTTTTTCTCTGTCTACAAGATCTTCCAGCGGCATATATACAACAGCATCAGAAACTACTACAGAAACTGCATCATCACCGATTCCGTCCTTATTATCCTGTACAAGAATTTCTTTTGCCAATGCAAGGTTTACAAAAGATTTCTTGCATGCTTCATATCTTGCGCATGTCTCTTCATCACGACCTACAATGTGAAGACTCGTCTTGCGGTTTGCAGGCACATTCATCTCTGTACGTGTATTACGGATTCCTCTTACAACTTCCTTGAAGCTTTCCACTGCATTTTCTGCCTCAGGGAATCTCCATGCTTCCTGATATACCGGCCAGTCGGAAATCATGATAGATTCCTCTTCCGGAAGAAGTGTACAGTAAATTTCTTCTGTAATAAACGGCATATACGGATGAAGAAGTTTCAGTCCTTCTGTAAGTGCTGTCCTTAATGTCCAGAGTGCATCATTTGCAGCTTCAGGATTTTCGTCTGCTTTCCAGAGACGAACTTTTGCCATCTCAATGTACCAGTCACAGAGTTCATCCCAGAGGAAATCATAAACTTTCTGAACTGCAATACCCAGCTCATATTTATCCATATTTTCTGTAACTTCACTGATCACTGTATTCAGTTTTGAAAGAATCCATTTATCTTCCAGGCAGAGTGCATTCAGATCAGAAGGCTCTGTAACTGTTTTGCCTTCCAGATTCATCATAATGAAACGTGAGGCATTCCAGATCTTGTTTGCAAAATTACGGCTGGATTCAACACGTTCCCAGTAAAAACGCATATCATTTCCAGGTGCATTACCTGTGATCAGCGTCAGACGGAGCGCATCTGCGCCATATTTGTCGATAACTTCCAGTGGATCAATACCATTTCCGAGAGATTTACTCATCTTACGCCCCTGTGAATCGCGTACAAGACCATGGATCAGTACATGATGGAACGGAACTTCTCCGGTCTGTTCAAGAGCAGAGAATACCATACGGATAACCCAGAAGAAAATAATGTCATATCCTGTTACAAGTACATCTGTAGGATAGAAATATTCCAGTTCCGGTGTTTTATCCGGCCAGCCAAGTGTGGAAAACGGCCACAGAGCAGAGCTGAACCATGTATCCAGTGTATCTTCATCCTGATGGAGATGTGTACAGCCACATTTCGGGCATTTTTCAGGCATTTCTCTTGCAACAACTACTTCACCGCACTCATCGCAGTAATAAGCCGGAATTCTGTGTCCCCACCAGAGCTGACGTGAAATACACCAGTCCCGGATATTCTCAAGCCAGTGAAGATATGTCTTGCCAAAGCTCGGAGGAACAAACTCCAGTTCTCCCGGTTTAAGAGCGTCCATTGCTGCTTTTGCCATTTTGTCCATGCGTACGAACCACTGTGGTTTGATCATAGGTTCTACAGTCGTACCACAACGGTCATGAGTTCCGACACTGTGATTATGAGGAACAACTTTTACAAGAAGTCCCTGAGCATCGAGATCCGCCACCATGGCCTTACGTGCTTCGTAACGATCCATTCCTGCATATTTGCCGCCAATAGAATTAATGGTAGCATCATCATTCAGAATGTTAATTTCTTCAAGATTATGACGTTTGCCTACTTCAAAATCGTTCGGGTCATGTGCCGGAGTGATCTTTACGCAGCCTGTTCCGAACTCCTTGTCTACATATTCATCAGCGATCACAGGGATTTCTCTGTCTGTAAGCGGAAGTTTCAGCATTTTGCCGATGAGATCTTTGTATCTTTCGTCATCCGGATTAACAGCTACTGCTGTATCTCCAAGAAGTGTTTCCGGACGTGTTGTGGCTATTTCCACGTATTTTCCTTCCTCACCTACAATCGGATAATTGATATGCCAGAAGAATCCGTCCTGATCCTCATGTTCTACTTCTGCATCAGAAATAGAAGTCTGGCATACAGGGCACCAGTTGATAATCCTGGAACCTTTGTAAATATAACCTTTTTCATATAAGCGGATAAAAACTTCCTGAACAGCCTTGGAGCATCCCTCGTCCATGGTAAATCGTTCTCTTTCCCAGTCTGCTGATGCACCAAGTTTCTTCAGCTGGTTGATGATTTTTCCGCCGTACTCTTCTTTCCATGCCCATGCATGTTTCAGGAATTCTTCACGGCCGATATCATGTTTGTCAATTCCTTCTTTTTTCAGTTTGTCAATGACCTTTACTTCTGTTGCAATGGCTGCATGGTCTGTTCCCGGCTGCCACAGTGCTTCATAACCCTGCATTCTCTTGAAACGGATCAGGATATCCTGCATGGTCTCATCGAGTGCATGTCCCATATGCAGCTGTCCTGTAACGTTCGGCGGCGGCATAACAATTGTAAAAGGTTTTTTGTCTGGATTAACTTTTGCGTGGAAATAACCGTTGTCCATCCATTTTTTGTAGAGACGGTCTTCCAGGCCTTTTGGATCATAAGTCTTTGCAAGTTCTTTGCTCATACTGTCCTCCTGAAATTTTTTAATAAAGTAAAAGAACCCTTCACACATTTGTGTGAAGGGCAATAATTCTCGCGGTACCACCTTCATTATGCAGAAAAAACATACTGCACATCTCAAGGTCCTTTAACGCAGGTTACGTGGAAGCCTACATGATATCCCGCTGTCTGCATCAGACATTCCGGTGAAAACTTTCTCAGCTGCCCGGCTCAAAAGCTACCTTCGATGATTTCTTCCTTGAAGTTCCTTCCAGCCCGTGAAAACTTCTCTCTGTCAGGGAACATCACCTACTCCTCTTTCTCTCAGCCTTTTATATGAATCTGTACTAGACTCTAATATAATTGCATTTTTTCGCCTTGTCAAGACAGATTGATAAAAATTCACAGTTATTCGACTGATTTCAGAGATTCAACCATATTGATCTTTTTCAGTTTCATATGCATAAATACATTTACCACAGCTGAAAAGATACAGGTCAGTACTGCACAATAGAGAAAACTCCGCGGCCGAAGGTTTCTTCCGAACATAACTGCATCAACTTCCACAGTCACAATGATAAATCTGTGAAGGAAGATCCCGAACAGAGATCCGAACAGAATTCCGGCAATCGTAAGAATAATATTCTCTCTGAGAACATACTGCGAAACTTCCATGTCAAAAAATCCCAGGACTTTTAATGTTGCCAGTTCCCGCTGTCTCTCTGTAATATTTATGTTATTCAGATTATACAGAACAACAAATGCCAGCATTCCGGCAGACACAATAAGAACTACAATAATGATTCCCAGTGTTCCAAGCATACGTTCTACCATTTCCATTGTACTTGCTGTATAACTGATACTTAAAACTGCCGGTGATTCCATGATTGCCTGACCAATTTCTTCTGTCTGGTTCTTATATTGGTCTTTTACAGTAAAGACGATATCTGCATAATCAGGATCTTCACCGAAAGTTTCTCTGTATACTTTTGGAGTCATATAAATATAATGACCTGCATAGTTTTCTGTGATCACAGCAATTTTCGCTTTATATTCTGCGTCATCTTTTTTTATGGTAAGTTCATCTCCCACTTTCAGGTCAAGAAGTTCTGCCGTTTTTTCACTGATCGCAGCCCCATTATCTGTCAGCTGATAGATTTTTCCTGTCACACGATTCTTCAATGTAACATCTTTTTTAAATGTATTCAGATTTTCAGGGACATACACATAAGCACTTAAACTGGATCTGCCCCTCGGTACAGTAATCTTTGAGAGCTGTATATCTGTATAATGATCCAGTTTCTGATTGTCTTTAAGATAATTATCGAGGTCTGTCCGTTCCTGTTCTGTTGCTTCATCATCTGAAATGACAGTTCCATCATAATGCTGAAGTTCTGTATACTGAAGTACCACGATATCCGAAATAGAATCCCTGAGTCCAAAACCGACCAGCATCAGTGCCATACTTCCTGCAATACCGAAGATTGTCATAAAAAGGCGCTTTTTATATCTGAAAAGATTTCTGAGAGATGATTTCCATGTAAAATTAAGGTGTTTCCACAGGAAAGGAATTCTCTCCAAAAGAATCCTCTTGCCTTCTTTTGGTGATGGCGGGCGCATCAGAGATGCCGGTGTTTCCCGCAGTACCTGATAAGATGAAAATACAGTTGCGCCAACTGTACATATAATTGCAGCAACAGATGCTATCAGAGCATATTTCATTTCATAATGGATCTGCAGGCTGTTTCCTACATTAGGATACATCATTCCATACCCTTTTATGATTATATATGGAAGAATTTTTTCTCCGATCAGAACTCCCACTATGCTGCCGCCTGCCGTGGCAAAAAAAGCATACCTGAGATACTTGGATACTATGGAAAACTTACCGTAACCAAGTGCTTTCAACGTGCCAATCTGTGTCCTCTGTTCTTCTACCATACGTGTCATGGTTGTAAGACTGATAAGCGCAGCTACCAGGAAAAAGATTACCGGAAAAACTTCTCCTATATTCCTGATACGGTCTGTATTGTCGCCATAATCAGAATATTCCGGTAAATCGTTCCGGTCTGTAATGATCCATTCAGGTTTTTTAAGTTCCTGCAGATCTTTTTTTGCATCCGTAATCTTGTCTTCCCCTTCTTTAATTTTATCCTGTGCTTCTTTTTCACCGTCTTTATAATCTTTCTTGCCATTTTTGAGCTCTGTTCTTGCATCTTCAAGCTCTTTTTCCGCATCTTTCAGTTTCTGTTCATTATCCTGAATTTCCTTTTCTCCATCTTTCAGCTTCTGCTCATTTGCTGCGATTTCTTTTTCTCCGGAATTCAGTTTCTGTTCATTTACCTCAATCTGCTGCTGTGCAGCATCCAGTTTCGCCTGACCTGCATCCAGTTCTTTCTGGCCTTTTGTCAGCTGTTTCAGACTGGAATCAAGTTTTTTCTTGCTTTTTTTCAACTCTTTTTCACTGGAAGCAATTTTATTCTCCACCGGAATAAGGGCAGCTTCCTGCTTTTCAAGTTCTGCTCTGCCCGAATCAATACTTTTCTGTCCTTCTTTGAGCTGACTGATTGTTACTTCAAGCTGAGTCTTCTGTGTTTTTGCCTGACCAAGCCCTGACTGCGCTGCGGCAAGATTACTTTCCAGAGATTCCTTCTGTGATATCAACTGCTGCACGCTGTTCACTGCTGCCTGTGCTTCACTGACAGCTTCGTTTGCAGCATTCAGCTCGGACTGTGACTGATCCATATTCTGCTTATATACAGTTAACTGTTCTTCTGTAATTTCACCATTCTCTGCCTGGTTCCTGGCCATTTCATACGCCTGTGCTGCCGTCTCATAAGCACTCTGTTTCTGAGATGCTACCTGTCTTGCAGTACTTAGCTGCTGATTTACAGCCTCAAGCTGTGAAACTGCCGGGGCAAGCTGTGCAATTGCAGCTTCCAGCTGAGGAATCTGGCTTTCCAGTTCGCTGATCTTACTTTCAACTGTTTTCTGGCCATTCTGTGCCTGTGTGAGCCCTGCTGTCAGTTCCTGCTGTTTCTGGTTTATTTTCTCTCTTGCTGATGAAATCTGCGCCTTACCCTGATTCAGCTGCTGTTTTGCTTCTTCCAGTTGTGCCTTTCCGTTATCATACTGGGTCTTTCCTTCTTCGTACTGCTTCCAGCCATCTTTGAGTTTTTCACTGGAAGGTTTCAGTTTATTCTGTCCATCCTGAAGTTGTTTTTTGGCATCGGCAAGCTGGCTCTTACCATCTGCAAGCTGTTTTCTGGCATCCGCAAGCTGAATTTTTCCATCTGCAAGCTGTTTTTTCGCATCTTCTAATTTCTTTTTTCCTTCTTCATATTCTTTTTCGCCATCTTTCAGCTGCTTCTCACCGTCTTCGATTTTTTTTCTGGCATCGGCAAGTTCATCATCTGCCTCCTTCCTGCCCTCTTCCAGTTCTTTCTCTGCATCAGCTATTTTGTCTCTGGCTTCCGAAACTACTTCATCATAACGGATCTCGCAACGTTCTTCTTCAATTCCCTCCACACGTTTCTGTAAAGCTTCGATCAGATTATCATAGGCATCTGTATAACTCGTAACTTTTTCCACTTCATGTGCACGCATATATATCTGCGTAAAAACTTCCGACTCAAACTCTTCCGGAACGACATAGGCAAAGCCATTTACCTCACCGGAACCCAACGTTGTATTTCCACGATTAAATGAAATATAAAGAGGACTGGTTCCCATGCCAACAACTGTATATTCGGTTGTTACAAGTAATTCGCTGTCTTCGCCTTCTCTGAAGCGGATCTTACTTCCTACTTCGTATCCCTGATTATGTGCAAAAGTTTTATCAAGGAAACATTCTCCGCTGTTTACCGGCAGCCGTCCTTCAGAAACAGTCAGCTGATTCACTTCCTGATTCAAACTCTCCACATGAAGGACTTTCTGAGTATTGTCTTCTCCGCACAGAACATCCGTTGAGTATGCCCCCTCTGCTTTCTCCACACCTTTGATTTCTTTCAGCGCCTTAATATCTTTCTCCGTCAGTCCCATGGTGCTGACTACTTTGAGATCCATAAGTTTTGACTGGTTATAATAGGCATCTCCTGAATAGCGCATATCCGGCGAGGCAGCCTGTATTCCTGAAAAAAAAGCTACACCAAGCGCTACAATGCAGAAAATCGAAATAAATCTCGCCTTGTTCTTACGGATTTCCATCCAGAAGTCTTTATGTAAGGCTTTTTTTCTCTTTATTACCATTCAATTTCCTCCACAGGTACCGGCTCTTTATTCAGTTCCATCGAAGACACCGTTCCGTTCTTGATATGTATCACCCTGTCTGCCATCGGAGTAAGAGCAGAATTATGTGTAATAACAATAACAGTCATTCCTCTCTGCCTGCACATATCCTGCAACAGTTTCAGAATCGCCTTACCTGTCTGATAATCCAGTGCTCCTGTAGGTTCATCGCAGAGAAGAAGTTTTGGATTCTTTGCCAGTGCTCTTGCAATAGATACTCTCTGCTGCTCTCCACCGGAAAGTTGGGCCGGAAAATTTCCCAGTCTGTCTTTCAGTCCGACTTCTTTAAGAACCGTTTCTGCATCAAGCGGTTCACTGCATATCTGAAGCGCCAGCTCTACATTCTCAAGCGCAGTCAGATTCGGTACAAGGTTATAAAACTGAAATACAAAGCCAATATCCTCTCTTCTGTATGCTGTCAGCTGCCTGTTGTTATATTCTGCAATATCTTTACCGTCTACCCATACATGTCCTGAAGTAGCCGTATCCATTCCGCCAAGTATATTCAGAACTGTAGTCTTTCCGGCACCACTTGGACCTACAATGACTACAAATTCTCCCTTCGTAATCTCAAAGCTGATCTCGTCTGCCGCTTTGATCATCACCTGGCCACTTCCATATATTTTGGAGACTTTATCTAATTTCACATATGTGTCCATATTGTTCTCCTGATGATTGTTGTCCTGATTATATCATGATACTTACGAAGTGCTCCGTTACTCTGTAACTCTCGCACTTCTGCAGACATTCGGAATCCGCATATTTATTATATGAATAGCTACTTCCTGGTATCATTATATCAAAAAAAGCACTGCCGGTCACTGTTCACGGCAATGCTTTTTCTTAAAACTTTCTAAAATTTACGTTTCTTTCTTGTCATCAGTCCACCGATCCGTCCCGTTTCTTTTGCAGAAAGGCTTTTCCAGCCTTTTTCAATAACTCTGTCCAGGACACCCAGTTCTCTGGCAATTTCATACTTCAGCTTTTCTTCTTCTGGAAGTTCTCCTTTTAGAAAAGCCTCCACTTCTTTTTCTCTGTTCAACTTATCCACACTCCTTTTTACTGTTGCGCTTTATCACCACCCGGTTATCAGAAGTATGGACAGTTTCAGGAAAATTTATTCAGGAATTATTCTTTTGGAATAACAATTGCTGCAATAATATAGGCCCATATTCCTGCACCGCCGAAGCAGGTGAATATGATCCACCCAAGACGTACCAGTGTGGGATCAATATCAAAATATTCGGCAATACCGCCGCACACGCCACATAGCATACAGTTCACTGATGATTTGTAAAGTCGTTTGTTGCTCATATAAATTCCTTCTTTCTGTATTAAATATGATCAATATAATTTATTCCGCAAAATCTACTGTTATCGTTCCAACTCCACATTCCAGCTTCATTGTTCCAGCCGCACCTGGATTGCTGATTTTCTTTTCGTTTCCAATTCCTTCATAAGAACTGTCTCCGATTTCAACAGAGCCTGCGCCACAGGATATCTCATAATTATAATCTTTTTCGGTTCTGTTCATGTGGAGTTCTATGTTACCAACTCCGCACTCGCCTTCCAGATTCTGTATTTCCAGATTTTTAAACTCTGCATTTCCGGTCCCAACAGATATATCCAAATCATTGGCAGTCAGACTTCCACTGTTTGTAAATTCACCTGCAGCCATAGAAATCTCCATGTCGTCTGCTGCAAAATCATTACATATTTGCATAGTCCCCGCTGCAACATTTGCAGAAATATCTTCAAACACATATCCCTTCGGATACTTAACCGTGATATTCCTGTCTTTCACACGTCCAATCCCTTCTATGACAAGCTCATCACCTTCCTGGCCAACACGAACCTTGTCTTTTTTGTTTCCGGTAACCTCTATACATATTTCTTTACCATCATATTCACTGAAAGCCAGCTGATCTGTACTGAGAAGTATATTCAGTGAAGAAGCTGTATCTGTCTGATAAATAATGGAATCATCCGTAGATTTTGATGGCTGCAGTTTCTGAAGCTCGTCCCAGTCTTCTTCCCATGCGCCATCATCTCTGAATGTTACATGCTGCGTCACCACGCTGTGAAGCATTTGACCCCAGTTTCCTTTCCAGAAATTCAGGCCTGCAACAGTTGCTCCCATCGCAGTCCCTCCAATTGTCAGTCCCAGTCCAACTGCACCAGCAACTCCGGCAATTATCAGGGTTATTTTTGAAAATTTTCTCATTGCTTCTCACTCCCCTTTCTGCCCCGATTCAGCATTCCTCCAAGAAAATCCGTAAACTTTCTCAAAATTGCAGGCAGCACACGGCTTGCCGCCCATACAAGAAAAACAAGTGCAACAAGCGCAATTGCCATAAGGATCAGTCCTATGCCAATTCCCAGAGTACCAAAAGCCACACTGCTGAAAACAGCACCAATTCCCACACCAATCACAGCAATTGCAGCTACAAATAAGGCAACTACTACAGCTCCTATTCCAAAAACGATCAGAAACGGAAGAGTGATCAGCGCTACTATAAATCCAAGCACACCGCCGACTGCACCTTTTATCAGCGGTGAAATAAATACCAGAAGTATCAGCGCCAGAATCACGCCTGCCTTATTCCGGCTCTTGTCTGCATGATATCCATCACGTCTTGCAGGTGTCTGCTGCGGTTCTTCCACTTCTTTGTCACGGTATCCCCGTTCCGTATATTCTCCTGTGTTTTCTCTTGTTTCATCAAGATCTGTCTTAATGATCGCAGCAACCTTACCCGGACTTCCCAGTTCCCTGATTACTTCTGCCTCATGTTCGCTTCCTGCGTCATCAAAATAATTCTCATAAAACTCGAGTGCCTCCCTTCTCTCCTCTTCAGAGATATCAGAAAGCAGTTTCTCAAGCTGTTCCATAAACTGCGCCCTGTTCATAGTTTAATTCCTCCCTCAAATAATGTGGAAATTTTTGATGAATAAATTTTCCATTCTTCCCTGTACAGATTCAGCTGAGCTGTTCCTTTATCTGTAATCTTATAATATCTGCGGTTTCTTCCTGCATATGCCATATCATAGGTTTCCAGGCACTCATCTTTCTGAAGGCGTCTTAAGACAGGATAAAGTGTTGATTCCGAAACCTCCAGCACAGTTCGTACATCCTGTGTGATCTTATATCCATAAGTTCCCTCTTTTTCTTTGGAAACAACAGCAAGTACGATCGCATCCAGAAGCGCTGCTCCTGTGTTAAATACCATAACCTCACTTCCTTTATTTAATTTAGACTATCTTTTATACATTCATATGGATTAAGGCTTCTCAATCCTTGGTGATGTATAATATTATTTCGTTAGTAATACTATATATTATATAATATAGTTTTGTCAATAGTATTCACGAATCTCTTTTCATGAATTATACTGATGTTGCTCTCTCCGTTCACATGCTGTTTACGGCAACCGGTCTGAGAAACATTATTTAAGGAGGTTTCCCCTTATGTCTGATGAAAACAGAACCGTATCTCTTCATCCGGAATTTCTGAAACGTATGCAGAAAATGCTCGGTGACGAATATGAATCTTTCATAAAAAGTTATGAACTCCCCCGCACCTATGGTCTGCGGGTCAATACATCAAAAATATCTGTCGAAGAATTCCGGGAAATGGCACCATTTCCCATAACTCCGATTCCATGGATCGAAAATGGCTTTTTTTATCCTGAAGATGTACGCCCTTCCAGATGTGCCGCCTATCAGGCAGGACTTTATTACCTGCAGGAACCAAGTGCAATGACGCCAGCCTCCTGTCTTCCTGTAGAAGAAGGTGAATATGTTCTGGATCTCTGTGCTGCTCCCGGCGGTAAAGCCACAGCTCTCGGTGATGCACTTCACGGAACCGGACTTTTAGTCGCCAATGATATCAGTGCCTCCCGGGCAAAAGCGCTTCTTCGCAATCTGGAGCTTTTTGGTATCTCCAATGCCTTTGTTACAAGCGAAACACCAGACAGACTTGCAGACACTTTTCCGGAATTTTTCCACAAAATCCTTCTGGATGCACCATGTTCCGGTGAAGGAATGTTCCGTAAAGAAGAATCTCTCGCAAAAGACTGGACGCCTGAGAAATCTCACGAACTTTCTCTTTTGCAGCGGGAGCTGATCCTTCAGGCTACAGATATGCTCCGCCCTGGCGGCATGCTTCTGTATTCCACCTGCACCTTTGCACCCGAAGAAGATGAAGGCACTGTCTCTTATCTACTTGATAACAGACCTAATATGGAACTAATTGAGATTCCACATAAAGACGGTTTTTCCAGCGGAGTTCCGGAATGGGGAAATAACGATCCTGAACTCAGCAGATGTATCCGTCTTTTTCCCCATAAACTGAACGGCGAAGGACATTTCATGGCTCTTTTCCGCAAATCCGGTGCCTGCAGCACCCGACAGCCTGCCACATCTGTAAAAGAAAACAAAGAAACCAGAAAATGGCTGGAACTGTTTTTCCATGAAATTGGCCTTTGCACCCTTGGCGGCCAGCCTTTCTGCTGGGACAGAATAGAAACCCGCAAGGATAAAGTTTACTATCTGCCTCCTGTAAACAGTAATTTCAGGGGACTGAATTTCCTGAGAAATGGTCTCTATCTGGGTGATCTGAAAAAAAACCGTTTTGAGCCTTCTCAGCCTCTGGCTCTTGCCCTTCACAAAGATGATGTTGAGGCGGTTATCTCACTTCCCTTTGATGATGAACGGCTGACCAGATATCTGAAGGGTGAAACGCTCATGATCGAACCTGATGAAGCCGCGCATAAAAAAGGATGGCATCTTCTCTGTGCAGAAGGTTATCCCCTTGGCTTTGGAAAGCTTGTTAATCAGACACTGAAAAACAAATATCCCGCAGGATGGAGAGTTTAAAACTCCATCTGCGGGATTATTTTTGTCTTTTGTTATTTATTATGGAAGAAGAATTGCTTTTCCAAGTGTAAAAGAATAAATATATTTTTCTTTTACTTTTTTCTTCAGCATCCGCTCCAGAGCATCTGCGTAATCCTCCAACTGTGTGTGATAAAGTTCCACCAGATGTTCTTCCTGTCCCATTCGTACCTTATCTGTCTTATAATCTACAAGAACCAGTTCACCGTCTTCTTCAAAATATGCATCAATGATTCCCTGAATCAGTACGGTTTCCCCACCCTTCCAGTCAGGCTGTAATTTCTGCATATCTCCGGCAATCACAAAAGGCTGTTCTCTATACAGTTTATTGGACAGATATGCCTTTTTCATTCTCCTGCCAAGCAATGACTGCACAAATCTCATAATATCTCCGGAAAAAACACAATCAGCCTCTTCAACAGACATTTTTTTCTGTTCTGTAAGATGTTTCAGCTGTTTTCGTATATCCTCTCCGGAATCTGTATTTTCATAATCCAGACACTCCATAATGCGATGATATGCAGTTCCTCTTGCCGCTCCTCTAAACTCTTCTGTTTTCCCTGCAATAAATGCCGGTATCAGAGGCACAACATCAGGTTCAAAAAACAACGCTTCTTCTTTGTCCTGTTCTTCTGCATAATTTCGTTTTTTCAGTTCAGATACACTTACCTTAACCGGAAGATTTCTGAGGTATCCATATGGATAAATAAATTCAAATCTTTCCTGCAGAACCTTATGTACCTCTTCATCATAAATTCTGAAAGCATCCCAGTTTCTCATGATTTCTTCCTGTACAGCTTCATCCGTCTGATTCAATATCTCACCCTGGATAAGATCTGCTGCCGTAATCCTGCGTATTACAAATTCCGCATGTTCTTCCATACAGACCGGATACCAGTCTTCCACGATTCCATATTCATGACACAGTTTCTGCATTTCTTCCGTTCTGTAAAGTGCCGGCAGTATATAAGACCAGTAATTTTTGCCTTTCAGCCTTATTCCCAACGGCAGAAGTGGTACTGTCTGATCTCCATACACCCGACATTCTCTCAGAGTCTCACAGATTTTTCCAAGAGTTCCTGTAATGATCAGTTTTTCCTTTGCTCTTGTAAGTGCCACATAAAGAACTCTCAGTTCTTCTCCAAGACTTTCTCTTTTCAGCTGGCGGCGTATCAGCTGTTTATATATAGATGAGATAATCAGACGTTTTTCCGGAAGGATTGCATCTACGCCAAACCCCAGTTCCGGATGAATGAGAAAACGGGCATTCATATCCTGAAAATTAAACTGTTTTCCCATACCGGCTGCAAATACGACCGGAAATTCCAGTCCTTTGCTTTTATGCACTGTCATGATCTGTACAGCGCCACTTCCGTCATCTGCCAGATTTATCTCTCCGAAATCGACTTCATATTTCTGGAGTTTTTCGATATAACGTACAAAATTGAACAGACCTCTGTAACTTGTTTTTTCATAATCCATGGCCTTTTCCACAAGCATATGGAGATTTGCACTTCTCTGTGCACCTCCTGGAATGGCTTTTACATAATCACCATATCCAGTCTCCCTGAGGCAGGCAAAAATCAGCTCATGAATTGGTGTGTATGGTGCCATATTACGGATCTTATTAAGAATATCCAGGAAATTTCTTATTTTTTCTTTCAGAATCTCTTTTTCATCATCTTCCGGAAAAAGCACCAGCTGTCCCTCACCGGCATATTCACAGAGGCTTTCATAAACAAAACCTTCCGGATATTCACTTCTGATCATTGCCAGTTCCTGCGCTGTGCAGCCCACCATCGGAGAATAAAGAACTCCCGTCATAGGAATATCCTGCAGCGGATTATCACAGATTCTGAGGAAATTCAGCAGAGTAACTACTTCCTGTGCGGAAAAATATCCGGTTCTTGATGCCGTATAAACAGGAATCCCTTTAGAAGTAAGTACCTCGTTAAAAGTTTCTGTCCAGCCTGCTGCCGTACGAAGAAGAATAACAATATCTCCGTAACCGATCCTACGATATTCACCGGTTTCTTTATCAACTATTTCATCTCTGCCAACCATTTCCCGGATCCTCTGAGCAATAGCCAGTGCTTCCAGTTCCCTTGCCGTCTTTTTTCCCTGTTCCTCTTCAAGTTCCGGTCCATCTTTTTCTATAATAAGAACTTCTGTTTTCAGGAATTCCGGATCTTCTCCCTCCGGAAAACTCCCTCCTGCATAAAGGGCATTGTCATCATCATACGTGATTCCACCCATATCTTCTCCCATGATCTGGCGGAAAATAAAATTAACCGCACTTAAAACCTGAGGTCTGCTCCTGAAATTCTTATGAAGATCCACTCTCTGTTCTTCACTGTCCTCCAGAGAATAGCTGTGGTACTTTTCCATAAACAGCTCCGGCATTGCAAGTCGGAAACGGTATATACTCTGCTTTACATCGCCGACCATAAATATATTTTTGCGATGATCCACCCAGCCGGAAACAAGTGTGGTAATCAGTTCCTGTACCTCATTACTGTCCTGATATTCATCCACCATAACTTCATCATATCTGGCCGAAAGTTCTCTGGCCGCCTGCGTGGGAGTCAGCTTACCATCTTCTTTTTTTACAAGAATTTTCAGTGCAAAATGTTCCATATCTGTAAAGTCCAGAACATTTTTCTCTCTCTTATATTCAGAAAAAGCCTTCATAAACTTAAGCGTAAGCTCTGTAAGACCTTCCATGGGTTTTCTGCAGCAGCGAATCACCTCCAGAATTTCTTTCGTTTTATGTCCAAGATAATATTCAGAAAGTTCTTTCCACAGATCCTTTTCTTTATCTCTGATAAATTTGACAAGTTCTTTACTGTCCGGTTCCACGGAATCATCTTTTTTTGTAGAAAGTTTCGCATAAGAATGTTCATCCAGAACTTTCTTCAGTTCATCAAACTCTTTTGCGGCCTCACATTTTTTTACTGCTTCAAGAAGAAGGCTGTCACTTTGCAGTGCACTTTCATAATAATACGGACCGCCTGGGCTCTGGCAGATCTCAGTTGCATATTCCAGAAGGTTTTCCACCTGCTCTGTTTTTTCACGGACTTCCTCCCACAAACATTCCATCCATTTTCCACTGCTAAGCTCATCTGCACTTTCGATTCTGTATGCTTCCAGGCATTCTTCAAGCCACTCTTCCGGAAAAGGATGGCTCATGGCTGCTTCATAAAGTTTGAACACCATATCTGTGATACTCTCATCAGTCTTGTCCTGGGAATAGCATTCTACCAGACTTATAAATTTCTCGTCTGCTTCCTGATATGCTTCCTCCATAAGCTCTTTCATTACATCTTCCCGCAAAAGTTTCAATTCCCCTTCTTCCGCAGTTCTATATCCGGGATCAAGGCCTACCATATGAAAATAATTTCGTATAATATACGAACAGAAACCGTCAATGGTTGTAATCTGTGCATTATGGATCAGTGTCATCTGTTTCTGCAGGTGTTCACTATCCGTATTATCGTACAATGCCTGTTCAACTGCTGCAGAAATTCTCTCTTTCATTTCTCCTGCTGCTGCTCTTGTAAATGTCATGATCAGAAGCCTGTCAATATCTACAGGGCGCTCTGTATCCATGATCTTGCTGAGAATACGCTGTACAAGGACTGCTGTTTTGCCGGAGCCTGCTGCTGCGCTTACCAGAATATTTCTGTCACGCAGAGTAATTACTTTTTTCTGTTCTTCTGTCCATGTTACTCCCATCCTCAGTCCTCCTCTCCTGTGAGCATTTTCCAGATTTCATTATCCGTAAACTGTTTTATCCGCCTGAATTCATAGCCGGGGATTTTTTTATCAAACCCGCAGACTCCCTGATACGGGCAGTAAGTACAGGCATTTCTGTCCTTTAATTCGTACGGTGAAGCTTCTACATTTCCGTTATAGATTGCCTCTTTTACATTTTCAATTTTCTGCTTTACAAATTTTCCCAGTGCCGCAAACTCTTCTTCTGTTGCAACAGATGCACCCTTTCTCAGAGTACCGCTTTTATTATAGCTCAGCGGAAGTGAAACTGTAGTTTTGTCCATTTTAGCGATGATGTCTTTGTCAGAAAGAACCAGACCATTCATTTTGAGTTTTTTCAGAAGCTCCGGATTGATAAGTTCCAGATCACTTTCCATTTCTTTCTGTATCATCGGATCTTTTATGTTGTAATAAAAAATACCTGCCGGTTTTATTTCACAGTCCGGATATTTTCTCTGTTCTGCCTGTATCGCAGCTTCCATATAGACCACCAGCTGAAGCTGCAGTCCATGATAAATACTCACCAGATCAAACGATGTATTTCCGGTCTTATAATCAATGATCTTTACGTATACTTTATTATCTTCCTTCAGAACATCAAGACGGTCAATACGGCCTCCGCCTATTGATACCTCAAATCCTTCCGGATGAAAACGGCCGTTTTTCAGCTGTTCCTGCAGTGCCCATACTGTTCTTTTCAGTATTCTGCGTGTTCTCTGTATCATATAATGATTTCTTGCGCTGCTCTGAAGAATTGTATTCCCATAATCAGCCGCAACCCTGTCAAGACATTCATCTGCAATGGCATTCCTCTCTTCATCTTTCAGCTCACTCCACTCCAGATTTTTTCTCTTTAATTCTGCGGCAAAATCCTCAAGCGACTGATGCATGACATTTCCCATATCCATTGCCCGGAATTCGTATTCAGCACGTTCTGTAACTGCCAGCCCATATTTCAGAAAATGTGCAAATGCACATGCTGAAAAACGCTCCAGCCTGGTTGCACCAAAAGAAGATATATCTCCATACAGAGCCCTGGCAACACTTTTACTTATCTGGTCCTGCGGTTTTCGGATAAATGCAGCATCTGTAAGTTTCTTAATCAATGTCCTGTATTCCGGACTTTTAAGATACCAGCTGTACAACTCCTGAAAATATGGATTATCTTTGCGGTTTTCTTCTTCATTCAGTCCTCTGACCACATAATCCAGTGATGTCTCCGGTGTTTCCAGAAGATCCATTTCCTGTTCCGGCATCTCTGCTCTGACAGTAGAAAGCCCCGGAAAAAGATGTTCTATTGTGTGGATAAGGTATGCCGGTGAAGATGCCTCACCTTTTCCTGAAGAAAGACTGTAGGAAAGACAGAGATATTCGGATGGCTTTGTAAGATTCAGATACAGATAGAATCGCTGCATATTCATAAGTTCTTTTGGACCGGGTGCAAGTTCTATCCCCTGATCTTCCAGAAAATCCCTGTCAGTCTCTGTCAGTATTCCACCTGAATCTGTGTTCTTCGGTATATTTCCCTCATTGACGCCCACAAAAAACAGTGCCCGGATATCTTTCAGACGTGTTCTTTCCATATCTCCAACAAGAACCTGATCCATTGAAGGTGGAATCAGTGCCACTTTTGCCTGCGCCATACCTGTTTCCAGTATCTGACGGAATTCCTCTGCGCTCACCATCTCATTTCCAAGAATTTCAGCCATTTTATCCAGAAGGTCCATAACGATTCCATAGATCTGCGCATATTCCTTCTCCATTGCTTTATCACCGTTTCTCTGAAACATTCTTTCCTGTTGTTTCAGCTTTTTCTGGATTTTACTTCCAGTGATAAATTCATAAAGACTTCTGCAATATTCATTCACAGACCGCTTTTTGCCTGAAAAACATATTCCAAGATTTTCTGTTTCTTCTATAAATTTCTCTCTGATTCCGTTAATCTCAAGAATTTTCTCCGGTTTCATTCCACGGTAGGTGCGCACCCATGTTTCCTTCCACTTTTTCAGCCCGCGAATACCGAGTGCGATCACGTAATTTTCCAGAATATCCGTTTCCTTGCGCGTAATATCTGACATTCCACATCTCAGATATCGGAATACGCTTTCATAGGAAAATCCCTGTACAGCCATCTCAATTGCCGCACGGAGATACTCCACAAACGGATTCATAAGTATGGAATGCTTTTCATCAATAAAAAACGGAATTCCTGCTGCCTGAAAAACCTGTCTGGCAATACTTCCATATTCCTCCAGATTACCTGTTATCACTGCAATCTGTCCGTAATGATAATCTTGTTCCCTTATAAGCCTTCTTATTCTCCTGGCAGTTTCTTCCATTTCTTTTTCCGGATTACCTGCCGCAAAAAGTCTGATCTCATTCTGTTCCGCTTTATAAACTTTTTTTCTGTAACGGAAGAGATTCTGTTCCAGAAATGCAAGTGCAGGTGCCTCCGCAAAACGTGATTTATCCCCTGCCTGGATCCAAATCGGTTCTTCCATATCCCTGGTAAGTCCGGCAAGACTGGTCAGCATTTTGTGGCTCATAAAAAAAAGCTGATGAGGTTTTCCTTTCGCTAGAAGCTCTTCTCTGGTATCCATGGTCACAGTCACCGACACCTTCGCACAAATATTAAGCAATTCCTGTATTACTCTGTGCTGCATCGGTGTGAAACCTGTATAGCCATCCAGAAGTACTACACTCCCCTTCAGCTTCTGTGAAAATGGAATTTCTTTCACAAGAACTTCCAGAACTTCCTCTGCGGTCATATAATGTTCGGAAAGATATTCCCGAAATGCCTGATAAAGTACAGAAACATCTTTCAGCTTCATATGCAAAAGCGGCCTGTCCTCTGCATCTTTCAGCATTTTGTCCATTTCTTCTTCTCTGACTTCATACTGCATAAATTCA
Source organism: Blautia sp. HCP28S3_G10 (assembly GCF_052065235.1). Lineage (NCBI taxonomy): Bacteria > Bacillati > Bacillota > Clostridia > Lachnospirales > Lachnospiraceae > Blautia > Blautia sp. HCP28S3_G10. The sequence continues at coordinate 25,865 of NZ_JBQHUL010000033.1, forward strand.
GAAATCAGTGATTTGACTTCATCAAGATATCCGGCCTTTTTCATCTGACTTCCCAGATAATCCAGATCTTTTTCCTTTGTCTGGATCAGCTTCTGCAAAACCATGTTCTTGCCGGTCTCTTCCAGCATTTTTCTGGTATCTCCGCCTACTTCCTCAAATACACGGTATGCCAGACGTTCAAAACTCAGGATATCAATATTCAGAATTCCTTTGTCCGGATGCATTTCAACCAGTGTTTTCTGTGTCTGCATGGTGAACTGTTCCGGCACGATCACATAATAACGGATCTCCGGATGCTTTCCGGATTCACTTATAATATTCTGATACGAGGTCCAGGATTTGCCGGCACCGGAATTTCCTATAATAAACTGCAGTGACATAAAAACCTCCCAAAAACAAATGTAATTTTTCGCTGTACTAACATAAATCCAGATTCTGAACAATAAGATATATTAAAACGGTATCCCTCTGAAATTTTACCGGAAAACACAATCACCAAACAGGAGGCGCAGACAATGAGTTCCAAAACAAAAATCATCGTGCTACATATGAAAGAGGTAATCTACACTATCATCTTTCTGGTTCTCCTTATAATCTTTGGAGTGCTGATGTTCTTTATGTTCGGATCAGAAAAATCAGCTGCTGTATCCAATACTTCCACCTCCAGATATACACCTGGAATTTACCGTACTTCTATTCAGCTGAACAGCAATACCTTCGATGTGGAAGTAACTGTTGATCAGGAGCATATCCGTTCAATACAGCTGCGTAATCTGAGTGAAAGCACTTCTGCCATGTTTCCTCTGGTAGAACCTGTGCTGAACTCACTTTCCAGCCAGATCTACACAGACCAGTCTCTTGACAATCTTGAATATCCAAGTGACCAGAAGTATACATCTGTAATGCTTATCAATGCAATCCGCAAAGCTGTTGAAAAGGCGGAGGTCCACTGAAGGCCTCCGCCACTGTCATTGTTTATTTACAGTCTGATCTTATCAAGTTCTCTCATCCAGAGTTTCATAGATGCATCACTTGGCATTCTTAAATCTCCTCTTGGAGAAACTGCCACACTTCCGACCTTCGGGCCATCTGGAAGACAGGAGCGCTTGAATTGCTGTGTAAAAAACCTTCTGTAAAAAATTTTCAGCCATTTAAGTATTACTTCTTCATCATATTCACCCGCAAAGGCAATCTTCGCCATACGGAAGATCTTTGCCGGAGGAAATGTCCAGCGGAGCATATAATACAGGAAGAAGTCGTGAAGCTCATAAGGTCCCACCAGATCTTCTGTTTTCTGGGAGATCACCCCATCCTTAGGTGGAAGAAGTTCCGGACTTACTGGTGTATCTAGAATATCCAGAAGAATCTCGTTAAGCTTGCTGTCATCACAGGTATCCGCATAATATCTGACAAGATGGCGTACCAAAGTCTTCGGCACAGACGCATTTACTGCATACATGGACATATGGTCTCCGTTATAAGTTGCCCAGCCAAGTGCAAGTTCCGAGAGATCACCTGTTCCAATAACAATACCGCCTGACTGATTTGCAATATCCATGAGAATCTGGGTTCTTTCTCTTGCCTGTCCGTTCTCATATGTTACATCATGCACTTCCGGATCATGACCGATATCACGGAAATGAAGATTTACTGCATCTTTTATGTTAACTTCTTTTAACTCTGTTCCCAGACATTTACTGAGTTGGCAGGCATTATTATATGTCCGGTCTGTTGTACCGAAACACGGCATTGTAACTGCTGTAATTTTTTTCCTGTCCATTCCCAGCATATCAAATGCCCTTACTGTTACAAGAAGCGCCAGTGTGGAATCAAGTCCTCCGGAAAGTCCGATCACTGCATTCTGGCAGTGAATGTGTGCCAGTCTCTTTTTAAGTCCCATTGCCTGGATATTGAGGATTTCGTCACAGCGTCGTTCCCTTTCTTCTCTTATACCCGGCACAAACGGTCTTGAATCAAACTTACGTATAAGTTCTGTTTCTTCGACATCAAGCGAAAAGAATTCTTCATTATAATACATATCCTGCCCCTCGGGTACTACATCCGGTGCAAACTGGCAGGTTGTCATTCTGCGTCTCTCATTATTCAGTCTGTTGATATCAATATCTGCATAGATCACTCCATTAATAAATCGTCTGCTCTCAGCCAGGATCGTGCCGTTCTCGGCAATCAGGTCATGTCCTCCATAGACAACGTCCTGTGTGGATTCTCCCTCTCCTGCACTGGCATAAATATATCCGCAGAGAAGACGTGCTGACTGTGCGCTGACAAGGTTTCTTCTGTAAGAATCCTTCCCAACGACTTCATCGCTTGCAGAAAGATTGACGATCAGATTTGCGCCATGGTATGCATGCTGTACACTCGGCGGATTTGGAACCCAGAGGTCTTCGCAGATTTCCGCTGCAACCTGCAATTTGGGAATTTCATTGCAGGTGAAGATCATATTCGGGCAAATGGATACTTCATATTCATCCATATCCTCTTCCTCAAAATCCTCATCTTCATCCTCATACTCGTCTTCATCCTCATACTCGTCAGTGTCATCATCAAAACCAAATTCGATCACTTTTCCGTTTACAAGAATTCCTGCAAATTTATCTGAATCAAACTCTGTCTCGGGAGTTTCTTTTCGAATGGACACAGTTCCGTCAACTTTTTCTCCTGAGGTGAAATATCTTGCCTCATAAAATTCATTATAGTTCGGAATATGGATTTTGGGCACAAATCCAAGGATTTCTCCATGACTCAGGCCTGCTGCAACATTATAAAGTTTGCTGTTATATTCCAGCGGCAGCCCTACAAAGATCAGTGCATCTATATCCTCTGTCGCTTCCGCAATTCTGATAAGCTGGGCTTTTGCTTCTTCCAGGAGTGTCTCCTGCCAAAAAAGATCTCCGCAGGTATATCCTGTGATGCAGAGTTCCGGGAAAACCATAACCTTTGCGCCCTGCTCTTCCATTTCTTTTGCCATTTCAATGATTTTGTCTGCATTAAATTCGCAGTCTGCCACCTGAACTTCCGGAGTTCCCGCAGCTACTTTAATAAATCCGTCTTTCACTTTATTCCTCCCTGCCGCCTGAAGCCAATATCGTTATTTACATTTTCTGAGAATTTCTTTAAGTTCTTCCACGTTAAATACGTAGTTAGTGTTACAGAAATGACAGTTCAGTTCCACATCTTTGCCCTCCTGTATCAGTTCATTTAATTCCTTACGACCAATGCTGATCAGGGCTTTTTCCACTCTGCTCTTACTGCAGTTACAGTAAAATTCTGTCGGCATTGTATCATTAATTTCAATATCAAAACCATCCAGTACCTGTTCAAGAAGACTCTCCGGCGTATGGCCCTGTTCAAGAAGAGTTGTTACTGACTGTATTTTCTGTACATTCTGTTCCAGTTTTGCAATTGTAGCTTCTTCTGCAAATGGCATTACCTGTACAATAAAGCCACCTGCCTGACGTACAGTATTATCTTTGTTCATAAGAACACCAAGGCCTACTGCAGACGGTACCTGTTCGCTTACCGCAAAGTAATAAGTAAGATCCTCAGCAATCTCACCTGTCTGCAGAGCAACCTGACCGGAATATGGTTCTTTCATTCCCATATCTTTGATCACATTCAGGATACCATGCCCTACAGCACCTGCCACATCCAGCTTGCCAATGGAGTTGGCCGGAATAATGACATCCGGATTACCTACATAACCTTTTACACGGCCTTTGGAATCTGCAGTTACAGTGATTCCTTCAATCGGTCCGTCCGCCTTTATCTGAAGGGTAAGAATGTCCTTTTCACCTTTCATCATCACGCCCATCATGGCGCCACCTGTAAGCAGACGTCCCAGTGCTGCAGTAGCAACCGGACTTGTATTATGGTGCTTACGTGCAGTCTCCACCATTTCTGTTGTCACAGCTGCAAAGGCTCTGATCTGAGTATCTGCAGCAACTGCTCTTACTATATAATCATTCATATTGTTTCCTCTCTTTTATTTATTTTCCTGATTCCCGTGCCATGAAAAACAGTCTCTCACTGTCCTCCGTGGCAGGATTCATTGTATAGGCATCATACACTGCCATAAGTTTAAGTCCTGCTTCTTTCAGCAGTTCCTCGATTTCTTCCCTTGTATAGGCTTTCTGGCAGTGAAGCTCTTCACATTTTTCATAAAGGCCGTCTTCTCTCGGAAGAAAAACAGCCAGTTCATAAATATTCAGATTTTTTTCAGGGTCAAACGTATTATCCCAGATAAAACTTCCTTCATCCCTGTTTTCCGCAATAGTCGTATCTCCCAGAATATCTCTGTACTTATGAAGAGTGTTCATATCAAAAAGAAATACTCCGCCCGGATCCAGATAATTATTTACCAGACGAAAAACCTCCAGAAGTTCTTCTTTTTCTGTAATATAATTCAGACTGTCACAGACGCTTACCACAGCACGTACTGTTCCATAAAGTTCAAATTCCTGCATATCCTGCAAAAGATAAAGTATATCAAGTCCTGACTCAACTTTCTTCTCCATTGCCTCAGCAAGCATTTCTTCTGAATTGTCCACTCCAATCATATCATATCCTTTTTGAGCAAGCAATCCTGTCATAGTTCCTGTTCCACAGCCAAGTTCCAGTACAAGCCCGTCTGATATTCCCTGTTCTTTCAGATGTTCTGTAATATAATCTGCCCAGCTTTCATAATCAATGTTATCCATGAACATATCATAAACCTGCGCAAATTTCCCATATGCTTCCATATTTTCCTCCATTCGCACTGTCATTTGGTTACTGTTCACTCCGTTCACAGCAATCTGGTCATCACAGTAACAAAAGGCAGATGATTTCTCACCTGCCTTTTCTTATTACTTTTTCAGATAACTGCCTGCCGGCAGTCACCGTTCTGTCTGAGATTTACTCAACAGGCATATAATATACGTCTGCACCTTCTCCATGCCAGTAATAGCTGTTTCCATCTGCATCATATGCATCCTGGTCTGTTGCGAAAGTATAGGTATTACCGTCAAAGTCTACCCAGTTTCCGTTTCCATCCGGAGTAATTACAAATGGATGTCCGTCTGAGTTACGATAAAGTGTTCTTGTTTCATCAGTGTTGCTCAGCTGTTCATCTGTGAAGCCGCCGGAGTTGGAAGTTGTTCCTGTGCTGTCAGAAGAAGCTGCTCCATCTGTACTTCCATCTGTTGCTGCCGCATCTCCTGTGCTTCCATCAGCTGCCGCTGCATCAGTGCTGCTGCCGTCTGCTGCCGCACTGCTGTCTCCTGCCGGAGCTGCTGTTGCAGGTGCTGCATCTTTCAGTGAGGAATCTCCAAGGATCTGGAAAGAATCTACAGCTGCCTTGATCGGTGCAAGTGCATCTTCTGTCTTAACAGAACCTGTAAGACTGTAGTACTCGGAATCATTTGAAAATACTTTATGCACTACATACAGATTTCCGTCACTTTTATCTGTGTTCAGCATCTTTGTAACGTAGGTATAAACGCCTGTTCCATTTACATCATTTGCAGAATAATCCTGAATTTCAAAATCTGTTCCGTCAGTCTTATCACCGTCTGCCTGTTCCAGAGATACTGCCATATCCTGAGAACTTGGAATTACAGCGGAAGCCATGGTGTCTTCACCCTGTCCATGAAGGATAAGGATGCTGCCTTCGTCCGGAGACTCAAAGCTCAGCATATCTGTCTCATCTGTCTTATTGGACCATGTTGCGTCCGGCAGATTGATAGCTACAGACTTATCCGCGGAAGTATAAGTTGTATTCTGTACATCCGGTGCGATCGTCGGTTCCGGTGTAGGTGTCTCGGTAGCTACCGGTGTAGGTGTTACAGTCACTGCAACAGATTCTTCTTCCGGTTCATCTCCACCAAAGAAACTACAGCCTGCCATCAGTACAGATGCTGATATGGAAATTGCTAAAATCGCAAGTATTCTTTTGTTCTTCATAACATCCTCCTTATTTCAGTTATGATTTTTATATTTACTGTCCAGCTCTGAACAGTATTTATAACCTTGTGCTATATTTTACAATTTTATTACATACATGTCAATGAATTTTCATTTCAGTAATGTGAAAATCCTATGAAGAAAATATAAAGTTGTTACCTGTGACCGGTAACCTCATACATACACAGCTCATGCAATGCCCTGGTTGCTGTAATATACTTTGCCTGTGTTGTAAGGCCTCTATTCTTTTTTTCTTCAAAAAGCCCAAAGACCTGATCAAACTCAAGCCCTTTTGCAAGATAAAATGTAGTCACCGTAAGACCCTTGCAGAATGTCTGGCTGTTTCTGTCCATATAGGTCACAGGATATTTTTCTGTATTTCCGCTCTGTTCCGTTTTTTCTCTGAGATACTGATATGCTTCCCTTGCTTCTTCCTCAGTCAGAAGCAGCAGTGCTTCCGTTTCGTAATCCTCAGAGCGGTTCTGCCACTGTACGAATATCTCATCAAGAGCTTCTCTTCTCGAAACGCCCCGCCTTTCAAATACCGGACAGCCATGACGCTGGAATAGATCCATATCTTTGATCCCCGCCAGCTGATTCGCATATTCTGCAATCTCCATAGTATTTCTGTAACTTCTGTTCATGATGATCTTCCGGATATCTTTTCCAAATATGACCGGAAGAAATTCCAGTACATCCTGCTGTCTGTCTTCCATTGTCTGTGCTCTGTCTCCTAGGATCGTCATCCTGCACGGAAAAAGCTTCTTCAGAAGAAGATACTGCATCCAGGAATAATCCTGCATTTCATCAACCACGAGATGCTTGATCCCACTGTTATTCCTGCTTCTGAAAAGAGAATTTTTAAGGTAGAGAACCGGATAAACATCTTCATATTTCAGCTTCCTCTTCTCTACAGCCACACGTGGCAGTGCCTTGTATCCTTCCTGTTTCAGGAATCTGCTGTAAAGGACATAACAGTCTCTGGTCTCATACATCTTCATGAATTTTTCATTTATTTCTTCTCTCTCTTCATCAGAAAGATCTCTTCCTCTCAGAGTCTCCACTTCATCAATAAAATATTCTGCAACCGCTTCCATTCGTGAAAGAAGAGGAATATCCATAAACTTGAAGTAAAAAAGATCAATGATCCTGGATTCTTTTAGCTCGCACCCCTTATATTCCACATCTCTGAAATCCATCAGTTCATCTTCCAGTCCCATCATAAAGCCATCCAGCTTCGAGGTAAATTCTCTTGACTGTTTCAGGCGGCAGATATTCCCCCTGTCAGGTCTTCTGACTTCCCTTTCAATCTGGTCATATTTTTCTTCGCAGTCAGCCACAATGTCCTTCAGTTCTCTGTAGGCAAACAGGTCGAAACTCATTTCCCGGATATTTTCCTCACCCAGTTCAGGAAGAATATGTGAAATATAATCGGAAAAAACACTGTTCGGTGACAAAACAAGGATATTGGAAGATTTCAGATGCTCCCTGTCATGATAAAGAAGATATGCGATCCTGTGAAGTGCCACAGAAGTTTTGCCGCTTCCTGCAGACCCCTGGATCACCATAATTCTGTCCTTGGTATTACGGATAATCGCATTCTGTTCTTTCTGTATGGTACGGATAATGTTTTTAAGCTGTACTTCACCGCTGTTCCCAAGTTCAGCCTTTAGAATCTCATCATCTATCTTGACATCGCTTTCAAATTCGTAAACCATTCTGCCGCCACGTATCTTGTACTGCCACTTTGAAGTGATCTCGCCTTCAAAAGTTCCTGATGGTGCCTCATAGGAGGCCGGGCCTTTATCATAATCATAAAACAGCCCGCTTACCGGCGCTCTCCAGTCATACACCAGCGGACGGCTTCCCGCTCTCTCCGAAAGATTGGCAATTCCAATATAAAAAGATTCCGCCTCATCATCCCCATCATAAAGGAAATCTACTCTCCCGAAAAAGGGAGAATCCAGCATTTTGCGGAAGCGTTTGCGCAGAAGGAACTGTTCTTCATTGGCATTTACCTGGCTCTGCAGCGCCTGCCGGTTATCAAAATCCTCATAACCGTACTGATCCATCTCTGTATAGTTTTCCCAGTAGTATTCATGCATGTTTTCGATTTCTCTGGTTCCTTCAAGAATCGCAGTATCTGTCTCTTCAAGCCTTCTTTTCAGACATTCTGTTACATATTGCAGATACGCTCTGCCATTGTTCACATCCAGCATAATCTTAACACATTCTCCTCCTTCTGCTGTAATCATTACTGTTCACTCCGTTCACAGTAACTTGGTCAAAGTCGTATAATTTTTTTATTATACTCAAAAAGACAGCCTCTGGCAAGAGTTGTTCCTGCGTCATGAGGCTGTCTTTTATTTATATGGCTTATATTCTGGTTTTATTTACTTATTATGATCAGGAACACATTTCCTCTGAAGACCCTTTATCAAACTGGCTGTTATAAAGATCCGCATAGAATCCATTCTTTGCAAGAAGCTCTTCATGATTTCCCTGCTCAATGATATCGCCATCTTTCATTACAAGGATAAGGTCTGCATCCTTGATCGTTGAAAGCCTGTGTGCAATAACAAAACTTGTACGGCCCTTCATCAGGTTATCCATAGCTTTCTGGATCTGCATTTCTGTTCTCGTATCAACAGATGAAGTTGCCTCATCAAGGATCAGGATCTTGTTGTCTGCAAGAATTGCTCTCGCAATGGTAAGGAGCTGTTTCTGTCCCTGCGAAATATTACTGGTTTCCTCATCAAGTACCATCTGGTATCCGCCAGGCTGCTGCATGATAAAATTATGAATATGTGCGGCTTTTGCAGCTGCTATAACCTCTTCATCTGTAGCATCCAGACGTCCATAACGAATGTTTTCCATGATTGTTCCCGAAAACAGCCATGTATCCTGAAGTACCATTCCAAACATTTCGTGAAGTTCACTCCTGCTGAAATTCTTTACATCATGTCCGTCAACTTTAATAGCACCCTTGTTTACATCATAGAAACGCATGAGAAGTTTGACCATGGTAGTTTTTCCTGCTCCTGTCGGTCCTACGATGGCAATTTTCTGACCGTCACGCACATCTGCTGAAAAATCATGAATAATGATCTTATCCGGATTGTACCCGAATTCTACGTGTTCAAACTGAACATTTCCGTTCAGTCCCTCAATGGAATCCGGATGCGCCGGCTGCTGTTCTTCCTCATCTTCCTCCAGAAATTCAAATACACGCTCAGAAGCTGCAGCTGAAGACTGGAGAAGGTTTGTTACCTGGGCAATCTGCTGGATCGGCTGGGTAAAGTTACGGATATACTGGAAGAAAGACTGAATATCTCCGACTTCGATCGTTCCCTTGATTGCAAAGACACCACCAAGAAATGCTACCATAACATAACCAAGATTTCCGACAAACTGCATGATCGGCATCATCATTCCGGACAAGAACTGTGATTTCCATGCTGACTCGTAAAGCTTCTTATTATCTTTTTCAAATTCGTCAAGTACATCTTTTTCTTTGTTAAAGACTCTGACAACATCATGTCCGCCAAAGTTTTCCTCAATCTGTCCATTTACCGCGCCAAGATAATTCTGCTGTGCCTGGAAATACTTCTGAGAATGTTTCATCACTGTCTGAATAATAAACATGGACACCGGAAGGATCAGAAGTGCAGCAACTGTCATCCACACATTGATAGAAAGCATCATGATAACTACACCAATCAGTGTAGTTACTGATGTAATCAGCTGTGTAAGACTCTGATTCAGACTCATCTGAAGAGTATCCACATCATTGGTAACTCTGGAAAGAATTTCACCATTCGTCCTGCTTTCGAAATAATTGAGCGGCAAATGATTGATCTTCTTTGAAATGTCTTTTCTCAGATTATATGTGACATCATTGGAAATCCCTGTCATGATCCAGCCCTGGATAAAGGAAAAACACGCACTGAAAAGATACAGACCCAATGTCCAGAGAAGAATTGTTCCAATCTTTGTAAAATCAATTCCCCCTGTGCCATTTACCTTGGCCACGAGTCCTGTATAAAGTTCCGTTGTTGCTTTACCAAGGATCTTCGGTCCTGCGATATTAAATATAGTTCCTGCAATTGCAAAAATAAATACCATTACAAAACGGATTTTGTATCGTCCCATATAACGGAACAGTTTTGCCATGGAGCCTCTGAAGTCCTTCGCCTTCTCTCCCGGCTGCATTCCATGGCCGCCCATAGGCCCACGTCTTCTTCTCTGCTCACTCATGCCAATTCCTCCTCTGAAAGCTGACTCATGGCAATCTGACGGTAAACTTCGCAATTCTTCATCAGTTCTTTATGGGAACCGATTCCTGCCATATGTCCATCGTCCAGTACAATGATCTTATCTGCATTCAGGATTGTACTGATACGCTGCGCCACGATAATTGTTGTTGCTTCTTTTGTATGTTTTTTCAACGCCCTGCGGAGAGTGCTGTCGGTCTTGAAATCAAGTGCTGAAAAACTGTCATCAAAAATAAAGATCTCAGGTTTTTTGGCAATAGCTCTTGCAATGGAAAGCCTCTGTTTCTGACCTCCTGAAACATTAGTTCCACCCTGGGCAATCGGAGATTCATATTTCTGCGGTTTTGTTTCAATAAACTCTGTTGCCTGTGCAACTTCTGCTGCTTCTTTTACTTCATCAGCAGAAATGTCTGTCTTTCCGTAACGGATATTGGAATCAATTGTTCCTGAGAAAAGAATTCCCTTCTGTGGAACATATCCAAGTCGTGCCCTTACATCTTTTTGTGTCATATCACGCACATCAATTCCGTCTACTTTGACAGAACCTTCTGTCACATCATAAAATCTCGGAATCAGATTTACCAGTGTGCTCTTGCCACTTCCTGTACTTCCGATAACTGCAACCGTCTCACCTTTTTCCGCCTTAAACGAGATATCTGTCAGAACATTTTCGCCAGCTTCCGGATATGCGAAACTTACATGATCAAATTCTACAGTTCCTTTTACATTTTCGGCTGGCTGCACCGGATTTTCCGGATCATTAACGCTGACTTCTGTTGTCAGGACATCGTTAATACGAAGTGCTGCAACATTTGCACGTGGAAGCATGATAGACATTGCAGTTATCATAAGGAATGACATGATGATCTGCATTGCATACTGAATAAATGCCATAACGTTACCAACCTGCATGGTTCCGTTATCTACTGCATAGGCTCCGCTGTAAATGATAAGTACTGACACGCCGTTCATGATCAGCATCATAGTCGGCATCATAAATGTCATACATCTGTTTACAAAAAGGTTTGTCTTTGTAAGTCTTCTGTTTGCTTCTTCAAAACGTTCTTCTTCATGTTTCTCACGGCTGAATGCACGGATAACAGGAATACCTGTAAGAATTTCTCTTGTTACCAGATTCAGTTTGTCTACCAGGGTCTGGAGAATCGTGAATTTCGGCATTGCTACCTGGAACAGTACAAAGATCACGATCAGAATCAGTAATACAGCCACACCAAGGATCCATGTCATGGAAGCATCTGTATTTAATACCCTGATCACACCTCCAAGTCCGAGGATTGGTGCATAGAGCACGATTCTGAAAAGCATCGCCATAACCTGCTGCACCTGCTGTATATCATTGGTACATCGTGTAATAAGAGACGCTGTGGAAAATTTATGATATTCTCTGCTTGAGAAAGTGATAACCTTGCGATAAACTGCATTTCTCAAATCATGTCCAAGAGCAGCAGCTACTCTGGAAGAAAGAAATACCACGCTGATTGCACAGAGCATTGTAATAAGTGCCATGCCAAGCATTCTCACTCCGGAAATCTTTATATAATGCATCTGTATTGCATCTACGTCTTCTCCCATTGCTTCATATTCACTCTTCACGTAGGAAATGCCTGCCTGTGTGACAATAGATTCAGGCATATCCTTGAGTTTTTCATCAAATCTCTCAGCAATTTGCTGCCTCGCTTCTTCCGGCATCTGTGGCAGTACCTCTACGGGATCTGTGCCCTCCGGAATACCCATCTTTATAAATGCAGCCTTCATTTCATCACTGTCAGAAGAGAAACCTGACAGTATCATCATCGGTTTTGCAAGGATACTGCCGATTTCGTCTCTGTCTTCAGATGAAATCTTGTCTTTCAGTACAAAATTTTCTCCATCTTCTTCATAAAATGAATCAACTGTTTTCTGATCATCTTCACCTATAAACAATTTCAGGCTGTCCATAGATGTTTTTCTGATTTTATCAGGAACATTGTCTTCAATTCCGCTCTGCTGGATTCCCACATTTATGATCTTTGATGTATAATCCGGCAGGGACAGATCACAGTATGCCTGAAGAAACAGCAACGCTATGATCAGAACCACATAGCCAGCCGATTTCTTCAGATATTTCATTAGTTTGATCACTTGTTCTTACCTTCCTTTTCTTCATTATTCTTTCTGGAATTATCCGGAATTTTATCAATATTTTCAATTATCTGTTCCAGAAATCTTCTCAAAAGACACAATTCTGTTTCGCTGAATCCCTCCAGGAGTATTTTTTCATTTTCTTTTACTTTGTTTATACCTTTCTCTTTGGCTTGATGTCCTTTTTCAGTTAAATATATCCTGGATATACGCTGATCTTTTTCATCTGCTTTTCTATACAGAAATCCGGCTTTTTCCAGTCGCTGTACTGTTACATTGACCGTAGGTGGTTTGATCCTCAGTTTCTCGGCAATTTCTTTCTGACTCAGGCCATCTTTATGTGCCAACAATCCTAATACCGGGATCTGTCCGGGATATATTCCGCATTCCTGCATCTGTCCAAAGCATTTGCTCATGAAGCGGCGGTCGATCCGCATAAACATTCCAAGATAGGATGATTTGTTTGCCTCAGGCCCAAACTCTGGTTCTCCTTCTGTAAACAATGTTTCACCTCCGTTAAAGCTAATTAGTTAGTCGGCTATTGATTAGTCGGCTAATTATATATTATATGCATTTGCATAAAATAAGCAACTGTTTTTTGTGAATTTCACAGATTTTTAAGATTTATATTGGAAGTATGAGTGTGAAATTAGTTTGTGTGGCTAAATAATAATAAAATATATTACGCTTACAAAAAAAAATACAGAGAACAGATCGAACGAATATTGCTTGATTCCTAATTCGATGCATGCGCTTATTTGATGCCATTCGCCTGCAACTCGCCTTACGGCTCAAACAGCGGCTCGGTGACATCAGCTTGCCTGCATCTCATTAACGGAATCTACACAGACATTCGTTCAATTCTGTCTCTCTGTATTTTCCTGTAAGCTGTGTATTACCAATTTTTTGTATTTTTCTCCGCCAGTCCTGACTTTCCCCCTTCATCCTTCCAGGCCTGGCCGGCGGCGAACCGCGGCGTATGCGCCGTGAGCCATGTAAAGTACGGTACAGACTGGAAAAATAAAAAAACTCCTGCAGGGATTCCGTGAAAACCTGATGAAACATGACACAGGAAAATATAGATTTCCGGACGGTAAGTGAGGAGGCGTCGTAAAATCTGTGTCTGTTACTGCCACCGAGGGTCATGTCTGAGCCGTAAGGCGAGTTCGACCCGAATGGCAGTTAATAAGCGGTACGCAGATTGCACAGCAACCGTAACGTGTCCTGAAATCTATTTTTCTGAGTGTCATATCCAACGGATTTTCTGCGGAAATCCCCTCTGGAGTTTTATTTTTTTCCGGTCTGCACCGGGAATTCTTTATAATATTTTATATGAACTGGTTTGTTGACGGATCGTACTCGTAATCGATTAATGCCATCTTCTCAACCAGTTCCTCTCTGTCAAGGTCTTTATCCTCGCAGAGCGCATCCAGGGATTTATAAAAATCCCTGAGCTGCGTATTTACATAGCTTAACAGCATAACCGGATCTTTTGGAATCATCTGGTACCTCCTGAACAGATTATTTGGTATTGATCACAAAATCTCCATCTTTTACATCCAGTACAAGAGTATCCCCGGCATGCACATCACCGGAAAGGATCTTCTTGGCTGCCAGTGTTTCCACATAATTCTGCAGATAACGTTTCAGTGGACGTGCACCATAAATCGGATCATATCCATTTTCAATTACCTGTGTTCTGGCTGCATCTGTCAGTTCCAGAGAAAGCTCCTGATCAGCAAGACGGTGATCAAGTTCTTTTACCATAAGATCTACTATGCCGCCAATATTCTCTTTTGTCAATGGTTTGAACATAATGATCTCATCCAGACGGTTCAGGAATTCCGGGCGGAAATGTCCACGCAGGTCATTCATAACCTGCTCCTGAGCTTCCGGTTTGATCTCACCTTTTTCATCAATACCATCAAGAAGGTATGGTGAACCAATGTTAGATGTCATGATCAGAATTGTATTCTTGAAATCTACAGTTCTGCCCTGAGAATCTGTGATACGTCCATCATCAAGCACCTGAAGAAGTACATTGAACACATCCGGATGTGCTTTTTCAATTTCATCAAAAAGTACAACACTGTATGGTTTACGACGAACAGCTTCTGTCAGCTGACCGCCCTCTTCATATCCTACATATCCCGGAGGCGCTCCGATCAGACGAGATACAGAATATTTCTCCATGTACTCACTCATGTCAATTCGTACCATATTCTGCTCATCATCAAAAAGTGTAGCTGCCAGAGTCTTGGCAAGTTCTGTCTTACCAACACCTGTAGGACCAAGAAACAGGAATGAACCAATAGGTTTCGTCGGGTCTTTGATACCTGCTTTTGATCTGAGGATAGCATCTGTTACCAGACGTACACCCTCATCCTGTCCAATAACACGTTTATGAAGTTCATCTTCCAGACCCAGGAGTTTCGTTCTTTCTCCTTCTGTCAGTTTTGTTACAGGAATACCTGTCCAACGGGAGATGATTCTTGCGATCTCATCATCTGTTACAGCTTCATGTACCAGACTTCTGTCGCTTTCCTTAACCTGTTTTTCTTCGATTTCCAACTGCTGCTGAAGTTTAGGCAGTTCACCATACTGCAGTTCTGCTGCCTTTTCCAGATCATAATTCTGTTTTGCTTTCTGGATCTGTTTGTTGATATCTTCGATCTGTTCACGAAGTTTCTGAAGCTTCTCAACAGAATGTTTTTCATTATCCCACTGTGCTTTCTGTGTGTTGAATGTGTCACGCAGTTCAGCCAGTTCTTTCTGAAGATCTGACAGACGTTCTTTACTCAGATTGTCTGTTTCTTTTTTGAGTGCAGACTCTTCAATCTCCAGCTGCATGATCTTACGTCTCTGCTCATCCAGCTCTGTAGGCATGGAATCCAGTTCTGTTTTGATCAGTGCACAGGCTTCATCTACCAGATCGATTGCTTTGTCTGGCAGGAATCTGTCTGTGATATACCTATGAGAAAGTGTGGCTGCTGCAACCAGTGCGCTGTCAGTAATCTTAACACCATGAAAGACTTCATATCTTTCTTTCAGACCACGAAGAATTGAAATTGTATCTTCAACCGTGGGTTCATCTACCATGACTGGCTGAAAACGACGGGCAAGTGCAGCATCTTTTTCGATGTACTGACGATATTCATCCAGAGTAGTTGCACCAATACAATGAAGCTCACCTCTGGCAAGCATAGGCTTCAGCATATTACCTGCATCCATAGCTCCATCTGTCTTACCTGCACCAACAATCAGATGAAGTTCATCGATAAAGAGAATAATCTCGCCTTCGCTCTTTCTGACTTCTTCCAGAACAGCTTTCAGACGTTCTTCAAATTCACCACGATATTTGGCACCGGCAACAAGTGCTCCCATATCCAGTGCAAAAATTTTCTTGTTTTTCAGCCCTTCCGGTACATCTCCTGCTACAATTCGCTGTGCAAGGCCTTCGATTGCTGCTGTTTTACCAACACCGGGTTCACCGATCAGTACCGGGTTATTCTTGGTCTTACGGGAAAGGATCCGAATGATATTTCTGATTTCTGCATCACGTCCGATGACAGGATCCAGTTTCTGATTTCTGGCTTTTTCTACAAGATCTTCTCCATACTTATTCAGTGTATCATAGGTAGCTTCAGGGTTATCACTTACAACTCGCTGATTGCCTCTAACAGTTGACAGTGCCTGAAGGAATCTTTCTTTAGTAATACCAAATTCATTAAAAATCTTTTTCATGCTCGGACTTGAATCGTTCAGCATGGAAAGAAACAGATGTTCAACGGATACGTACTCATCTCCCATGGACTTGGCAACGTCCTCTGCATTAACCAGGGATTTATTAAGATACTGACCAAATCTCAGATCTCCACCAGATACTTTTACTTTTGCTTCCAGTGCTTTCTTCACTACATTAATAAAGTATTCTTTGTTGATCTCCATTTTTTCGATCAGCTTAAGGATCAGGCTGTCCTCCTGAGTCAGCAACGCATAAAGAAGATGCTCCTGCTCGACTTCCTGATTGCCGTATTCGTAGGCAACTTTCTCAAGGTCCTGAACAGCCTGCATGGATTTCTGTGTAAATTTACTGATATTCATAGGCTTTTCCTCCTTTATATCATAGGAAAAGGATACAGGAATCACTTCCGTATCCTCTTTGTTATCTTTGTTATACTGGTAATATAACACTTGTTGTTAGCACCGTCAAGAGGTGAGTGCTAATTTTTTGTGAAGATTTTGTGAACGCTACGAGCCATGCAAAATGGTGAAAAAAGACGCCCTGCTATGATATGTACCCAGAATTCTGGACACATATTTATAAGTTAGGCGGACATTATGGATGCTTCTCTGTATTTTACAGGAGGCATCCATTTTGTTTTTGCCTGGATTCGTTT